>NZ_BAAAYN010000030.1 GCF_039536245.1 Cryptosporangium minutisporangium
GCCGCGCCGCCGCGCCGCCGCGCTACCCCGTCTGCCGCGATTTTCGGGAAGGCCACCTCTTGGGGGCGTCTTGAGAGGTGGCCTTCCCGAAAATCCGTTCGGCGCTGGCGGGAATGCGACAAAAAAGGCAAGCCCATCCGAGCGGCTACGGCCTAGAGTGGACAGAGGGTAGTCCCGTCGTCGCTGATCGGGGGCGCTACGGTGGATCCGAGTGTCACCGCGGACGCTGCCGGCCTCTTACCGACCGGTGGCGGCTGACTCATGGGCCGACACGACGAGATGGTCCTCGACATCGGCGAGGACGTCGACGGGTACCAAGTGGAGTCGTTCGTCGCCCGGGGCGGCATGGCGGTCGTGTACAAGGCGCGTGATCGGCGCCTCGGACGACCGGTCGCGTTGAAGCTCATCGCGCCCGAGCTGGCGTCCGACCCGACGTTCCGGGCCCGCTTCACCCGGGAGAGCGAGCTCGCCGCCTCGCTGGACCACCCGAACGTCCTGCCGATCTACCAGGCCGGCGAGATCGACGGGATGCTCTACACGGTCATGCGGTTCGTCGACGGCGAGGACCTGGACGCCGTCCTCAAGCGCCGACGTCGGTTGACGCCGTCGGAGACCGTCACGGTCTTCACCTCGGTCGCCGCCGCGCTGGACGCCGCGCACGCCCGCCAGCTCGTGCACCGCGACGTGAAGCCCGGCAACATCCTGCTCACCGGCACCGACGACGCCCACGGCATGAACCTGGCCGCCCGCCACGTCTACCTCACCGACTTCGGACTGACCAAGCGCAGCGCCGACGTCACCGGACTCACCACCGCAGGACAGTTCCTGGGCACGATCGCGTACGTCGCTCCGGAGCAGATCGCGAACCAGCCGGTGGACCACCGCGCCGATGTGTACTCGCTCGGATGCGTCCTCTACCACGTACTGACCGGAGCGCCGCCGTTCGCGCGGAACGACTACGTCGCGATGATGTGGGCGCACATCTCGGCACCGCCCCCGACGCTCTCGTCCGCCGCGCCGGACCTGCCGGTGGCCGCGGACGCGGTGTTGCTCTCGGCGATGGCGAAGCGGCCGGACGCGCGGCCGGACAGTTGCAGTGCGCTGGTCGGACAGCTCCGGGACGCGTTCGGGTTGACCAGGGAGGCACCGTTCCGGCTCGCGGATCGGGCGGGGCGCCCGGTCTCGGGCGTGCTCGATCGTTACGCCGGCGAGCCCGTCGACGAGAGTCCCACCGTCAGCCGGGACACCCCTGACGAGGTGTGCGCCCCAGTGCAGCCCCACCCGCGGCACAACGGCGGCCCCATCCCGAGCGGCGGCTCGCCGCAGGGCGCGGACCCGTGGCCGATGGCGGGCACGGATCGGAGTCCGGTGCGCCCGGTGCCGAGCAGCGGGACTCCGAGCCTGGGCCATGCGCTGGTGCTCCGGCCGCCGCCGGTGGAGCCGCCGACCTCGACGCCCCGCACGCCGCCGGAACAGTCCGGCGGAGGCCGGCGTCGGCCCCGTCCAGAGCCGTACTCACCGCCCACCCTGGCCAGCCACCGCCGGGACCCGGAACCGCCCCCACCGGGAGGCCGGTCCCTCCGCACTGCGCTGATCGCTGGTCTGGTGACGTTCGCGCTGCTGGCCGCCGGTGCTGGCCTCTGGCTGGCCGGGCGCGACACCGACCGTCCCGGGACGTCGGCCGGCACGGTGCCGTCGGTCACCACGCGGGCCTCCTCGTCGTCCGCCCCGAGCGACGTTGCGCCGGCCAGCGTCCCGCGGCCGACCGTCGCCGCGACAGTGAAGGTCGGCGACGGCCCGCAGGGCCTCGTGTTCGCGCCGAACGGCCGACGCGCGTACGTGGCGAACAGTGACGCCCGGACCGTCTCGGTGATCGACACCGAGGAGCGCCGGGTAGTGGGCACGATCCCGACGCGCGACCAACCCCAGTATCTCGCGATGAGCCCGAAGGGTGACCGTCTCTACGTCTCGACCCACAACGACGACGGTGGCGGTAACACCGTGGTCGTCGTCGACGCCGTGAAGCGGACCGTCGTGACCCGCATACCGGTCGAGGCCGGCCAGGAGTCGCACCCGTACGCGCTGGCGGTCTCGCCGGACGGCGTGCTGCTCTACGTCCCCGACCACGACCGCAACGTCGTGCTGGTCATCGACACCACGATCAACCAGCTCGTGATGAACCTCGAGGTGCGGCCCGCACCGCACTGGGTGGCTTTTGCCCCGGGCGGTGGTGACCGGGCTTATCTCGCCAACCACGAGTCCAACCTGCTCACGGTCGTGGACACCCGGACCACCGCGGTCACCGCGACGATCCCGGTCGGCAAGAGCCCGCACAGCGTCGTCGTGACGCAGGACGGCGCCCGGGCGTTCACCGCGAACTTCGACGTCGACACGTCCTCCGTGGTGGACCTGCGGAAGCGGCGAACGATCGCGACGGTCCCGGTCGGCGGAGACCCGCGCTGCGTCGCGCTCTCCGCCGACGGGAGGCACGCGTACTACGCCGCGACCGGCGCCGACACCGTGACGGTCGTCGATACGAAGACGCTGAAGCGGACGGCTGACGTGCGGGTCGGCGGCGACCCGTGGGTCGTGGCGGTGTCCCCGGACGGGCGTACCGCCTGGGTGAGCAACCGCGATACGGACACGGTCTCGGTGCTCTCGCTCGTCGGGTAGGTTACGCGGCGCCGCGACCCGCCCGGCGCCGCACCCCGAGACTACCCGCCGGTAGGCTGCCGCCAACGGCATCGACGCCGGGCGGCCCGCCGTCCGGAGAAGGGTGGTCGGAGCGGATGACCGGTGAATTCGTGACGCTCGACGTGGCGGAGGGAGTCGGCACGATCCGGCTGGCCCGGCCACCGATGAACGCGATCAACGGCCAGGTCCAGGACGAGTTGCGTGCGGTCGCCGGAGAGGCGGGCCGCCGGGACGACGTCCGGGCGGTCGTGCTGTACGGCGGGCCGAAGGTGTTCGCGGCAGGCGCGGACATCAAGGAGTTCGCGGACACCGACTACACCGGGATGGTCGCCAAGGCCGAAGCGCTGACCGGTGCGTTCACCGCGGTCGCGCGGATCCCCAAGCCGGTGATCGCGGCGGTCACCGGGTATGCGCTCGGAGGCGGGTGCGAGCTGGCGCTGACCGCGGACTTCCGGGTCTGCGGCGACAACGCGAAGCTCGGGCAGCCGGAGATCCTGCTGGGCATCATCCCCGGCGCGGGTGGGACGCAGCGGCTGACGCGGCTGGTCGGTCCGGCCAAGGCGAAGGACCTGATCTACTCCGGCCGGTTCGTGGACGCCGCCGAGGCGTTGGCGATCGGTCTGGTGGACAAGGTCGTCGCGCCGGACGACGTCTACACCGCGGCGGTGGAGTGGGCTTCGCGGTTCGCGAAGGGACCGGCGTACGCCTTGCGGGCCGCGAAGGCCGCGATCGATAACGGGTTGGACGGTGATCTCGAGTCGGGGCTCCGGCTGGAGAGCCACCTCTTCGCGGGCCTGTTCGCCACCGAGGACAAGCGGATCGGAATGGAGTCTTTCCTGGCCAACGGGCCGGGCAAGGCGGAGTTCAAGGGAGCCTGAGGAAGCCGACCGAGGACGCCGCCGCCACCACCCCGGCGTCCGACGGCGCGGGGCGGGCGGTGCTGACGTCGGCCACGCGCTGGTCACCGGCGTGAAGCCGGCGTAGGCGGCCTCGACTCGCGGCTCGCTCCCGTCCGATCGGGGGTGAGCCGCGGCCGGACCGTCACCGCGGTGCGGACCGGTCCCGCGGGGCCCGCGCCGGCCGTGCCCGTGCCGGCCGTGCCCGTGCCGGCCGTGCCCGTGCCGGACGTGCCCGCGCCGGCCGTACCCGTGCCGGACGTGCCCGCGCCGGCCGTGCCCGTGCCGGACGTGCCCCGGACGGACGTGCCCGGGGAAGCGCGCCAACCTCGACGCCAGAGCTCGGGCAGGCTCGGCCGGCGGGTGTGCCGACGACGGCGTGCCTGCAGCGCCCGGCTCCAGTGACCGACCCGGCGGCCGGTCGGCATCTCCACGTACCGGTGGAGCGCCACCGCCAGCGCGACGATCACCCCGGTGACGACGGCCAGCACCACCCAGCGGTTGAGCCCGAGCCAGGTGTTGCCGATCGTCAGCAGTGCGTACCCGATGTTCTCGTGGACCAGGTAGAGCGGGTACGTGAGCGCGCCGAGGAATCCGATCCGAGCCGCGCCGGGCACCGTCACCCCCGCCACCAGCGCGGCGAAGGCGGCGAACGTGACGAGCAGCACCCCCACGACCACACCGCCGGAGAACGTCACCCCGTACTTGGACGTCAGCGAGTCGGCGAACTGCACGCCGAGCACCGTCGCCCACGCGCACGACACCGCGGTCAGCACGGCGGTCGCCGCTCGCTGGCCGCGGGTGAGGTCCTCGCCGGGCCCTTCCTTCGCGAGCAGCGCGAAGCCGACGCCCGCGGCGAAGTACGGTGCCCAGTTTGGGACGAATACCCGCGACCAGTCGGTGGAGAGCGGCCAGGCCTGGTGGACGAACGACACGGCCAACCACGCCCCGACCCCGATCAGCACACGATTCGCGGTCAGCCCCACGACCGTGCCGAGCGCGACCAGACCGTAGAACGCGAGCTCGACGAGGAGCGTCCAGTAGACGCCGTCGACGTAGGTCACTCCAAACGCTTCGCTGCCCATCGTCAGGTTCGCCGCCCACTGTCCGAACGTGACCGCGAACCGGTCCCCGGGCAGCACCGTGACCAGTACCGCGGTGAGCGTGCACGCCACCCAGAACGTCGGGTACAGGCGCCCGGCGCGGTTGAGCAGGAACGAGCCGGTGGTCCGGCCCCACGCGCTGCGCAGGATGACGAACCCGCTGATCACAAAGAAGACGTCGACGCCGAGGTACCCGTAGCGGAAGAACGTCGCGACGTCCTCGAAACCGGTCGTGGCCAGCGGATCGCCGCCGGTGGACGACCGGAACATCCAGTGGAACGCGACCACCGCCGCGGCGGCGAGGAAGCGGAGAACGTCGAGTTCGGACCAGCGCCGCGCGCGCCGGGTGTCGGAGGGAAAGCTGGAACCGGAGTGCCGTTGTGGTTCGGCATGGGATGTCGAGCTCACCGGTCCCAGGTATCCACGATGAGCTAAGAGGGAACGAAGGATTCGGAATTCCAGTCCGTTTCCCGACCCCCCAGAGCGATATTCACAGCGGTCGCCTACCCTGGCGGCGCCGAGCGTGTGCGCGCTGCAACCGGTGGAGGAGAGCGGGATGACCTACCCACAAGACCCGCATGGGTGGCAGCAGCGGGGGAACGAGGGGCAGCAACCCGGCGCCTACGACCCCAATGGTGCGGGATACGGCGACCCCTACGCTCAGCCAGGCGGGTATCAGCCCGCGTACGACCCGACCACCGGCCAACCGCATCCGGACAGCGGACAGCCGTTACCGCCAGGGAACGAGTACCAGCAGTACCCCACCTCCGGATATCCCGGCGCGCCCACGTCCGGTTATCCGGGTGCGCCGACGTCCGGTTATCCCGGTGCACCGACCTCTGGTTATCCCGGGGCGCCGACGTCCGGTTATCCGGGTGCGCCGACGTCCGGCTACCCGGGCGCGCCGACCTCGGGCTACCCGGCTGCCGATTACGGGTCGCCCGGCTACGGCGGCGGCTACCCGCCGGTGCCCCCGCCGAAGAAGAGCAAGACCGGCTTGATCCTCGGCATCGTGGCGGGCGTCGTCGTCCTGCTCGTGATCGTCGGTTCGCTGGGCGTCTGGGCCTTCACGGATGGGGACGAACCGGACCCGAAGCCGTCGGAATCGGTCGCGCTGCCGTCGCCGTCCACCTCGCCGTCACCGTCCGACCCGCCGCTGCTCGCCCAGTTCAAGGACCCCGACCTCCGGAACTTCGCGCGACGAGCAGCTGCCACCGCCGACCGGTGCGAGGTGATCACCGCGACGATCCCGGCGGCGAACAACGCGGCCGAGGCACTGAAGTGCTCGTACGGAGCGCAGTACCAGGTCTACTTCCTGCGCTACAAGACGCTCGCCGACCGCGACTCGTACGCACAGTCGGCGCGTGGCGGCTTCTCCGACGACTCGCTCGTCGTCGACGGCGACACGTTCTGGACCGACGACAAGCAGGTCCGGCAGGGCAACTTCATCACCGGGCACAGCACGTCCGACCAGGGCCGATACGTCTACTGGGACGTTCCGGGCATGGCTGTGTCCGGCGAGATCTACACGACGGTCACCGACGCGGGGGCCACCGAGGTGTTCTGGCGGAAGGTGCGCTGACCGGGACCTGACCACCGCACTCCGCCCTCGGGGCGGCGTTCTTCGCGGACTCCAGCGCCAAGCGTCACCACCGCACTCGCAGCGCGACAACCACCAGCCGGCGCCACGGGCAGCGCAGGGGACTGACATACGGAATGTCATCCCCTGACGGGTTACCCGCAAGTAGGGTGTCGCGTATCGACGGAGTCGCTCGACGAGGAGGAGACCGACCGATGACTGAACCCACGGAGCCCGGTGGCCCTGGCACCGAATTGGAAGGTCACGGCGGTGACCTCGCGCTCGCGGCGCTGCGGGCCCGCGGCGTCGACGCGATGTTCACGCTCTCCGGCGGCCACGTCTTCCCGCTCTACGACGCGGCCCACACCACTGGCTTCCGGCTGGTCGACGTCCGGCACGAGCAGAGTGCGGTATTCGCCGCCGAGGCGACCGCCAAGCTGACCCGCCGTCCTGGCCTCGCGGTGCTCACCGCCGGCCCCGGCGTCACGAACGGCGTCTCCGGCGTCACGTCGGCGAAGTTCAACGGGTCGCCGGTCGTGGTCCTCGGGGGCCGGGCGCCGCAGGCGCGGTGGGGCGCCGGGTCGCTCCAGGAGTTCGACCACGTCCCGGTGCTCGCACCGATCACGAAGCACGCCGCCACCGTCACCGACGTCAACCGGATGGCCGCCGACGTGGGCGCCGCCGCCGATCTGGCGCTGGCTCCGCACCGGGGTCCGGTCTTCCTCGACCTGCCGATGGACGTGGTCTTCGACCGGGCGACGTCCCGGATCGAGCCCCCCGCGGTGCCCGCCGTGATCGAGCCGGACCCCGACGAGGTCGCCACCGCTGCGGCGCTGATCGCCGGCGCCGAGCGGCCGGTGATCGTCGCCGGCTCAGACGTCTACGCGGGCTCCGCCGAGCTCGCGCTGGTGGCGGTGGCCGAGGCGCTGCGAGTCCCGGTGTTCTCCAACGGGCAGGGCCGCGGCTGCATCCCGGCCGATCACCCGCTGGCGTTCGCCCGGGTGCGCGGCAAGGCGTTCAAGACCGCGGACGTCGTGGTCGTGGTCGGCACGCCGCTGGACTTCCGGCTGGCGTTCGGGACGTTCGGCGACGCCAAGGTGGTGCACGTCGTCGACGCACCGTCGCAGAAGGCCGGGCACGTGACGCCCGCCGCCGCGCCGGTCGGCGACCTCGACACGATCCTCACCGCGTTCGCGAACTACGCGGGGCCGCGCACCGACCACGAGGGCTGGATCGCGCAGCTCCGCGACCTCGAAGATGCCGCCCGGGCGTCCGAGCTCGACGTGCTGCGGGCCGACACCGACCCGATCAAGCCCGCGCGGATCTACGGCGAGCTGCGCACTGTGCTCGACCGGGACGCGGTCGTGATCTGCGACGGCGGCGACTTCGTCTCGTACGGCGGGCGCTACCTCGACTCGTACACGCCGGGTTGCTGGCTCGACCCGGGGCCGTACGGCTGCCTCGGCACCGGTGCCGGGTACGCGATCGGCGCGCGGGTGGCCCGGCCGGACGCGCAGATCTGCGTGCTGTTCGGCGACGGCGCCGCGGGGTTCTCGCTGATGGACGTCGAGTCGCTGGTGCGGCAGCAGCTGCCGGTCGTCATGGTCGTGGGCAACAACGGCATCTGGGGGCTGGAGAAGCATCCGATGCAGCTCGTCTACGGCTACGACGTCGCGGCGGACCTGCAGCCGGGGTTGCGCTACGACGACGTGGTCAGCGCGCTCGGCGGCGCGGGGGAGACCGTGGAGAAGCCGGGTGACCTCGGTCCGGCGCTGCGTCGGGCCTTCGACGCGGGCGTCCCGTACCTGGTCAACGTCCTCACCGACCCCGCCGACGCCTACCCGCGCTCGTCGAACCTGGCATGACAACGAAGCGTGGTGTGGGCGCTCGCCCACACCACGCTTCGTTGCGCAGAAAAAATTCTTGAGGACGGTGTCGTAGGGCGGCGTCGGGCTTCGTAGTGGGGGTGGAAGCACCCACTACGAATGGACGGAGCGCCCGATGAAGCTCAGCGTCAACATGTTCACCACGCTCGACGGCGTCGTGCAGGGCCCCGGCGCTCCCGACGAGGACCGCAGCGGCGGTTTCGACCGGGGTGGCTGGGTGGTGCCGTTCTTCGACGACGCCCTAGGCCGCTTCGTCGACGCCTACTTCCAGCAGACCGAAGCGCTCCTCTACGGCCGCCTCACCTACCAGATCATGGCTGCCCACTGGCCGCTGGTCACCGACCCCGACGACGTGGTCGCGGCGAAGCTCAACACCCTCCCGAAGCACGTCGTTTCGAACACACTGACCGATGCCGACGCGAGCTGGCAGAACAGCACGGTCATCCGGGGCGAAGTCCTGGCCGCGGTCCGCGACCTGAAGAAGCAGCCGGGCAAGGAGCTCCAGCTCCACGGATGCGCCCAGCTCGCCCGTACCCTCCACAGCGCCGGCCTGATCGACGTCTACCGCGTGATGGTCTTCCCGGTGACCGTCGGAGACGGCAAGCGGCTGTTCGCCCCCGACGCGCCCCCTAGCGGCTTCCGCACGGTGAGCGCAGAGACGACGCCCACGGGGGTGACTGCGCTGGTGCTCGAGCCGGTACCGTTCGCCGCCGGTGGCTTCGCCGTGGTGGACGGCAGCAGCCAGATCAGCTAGCCCTCACACGAACCCAAGGAGCGATCGTCATGGCACAGCAGTACATGCTCTCAGTGCACCACCGTGGCGGGTTCCCGACCGATGTCGACCCGGCGGAGATGCAGGCACAGTTCGCCGCCGTCGACGCGTTCAACCGGGAGATCACCGACGCCGGGATCTGGGTCTTCGGGGGCGGCCTGATGCCGCCGGACACCGCAACCGTGGTCGACGGCCAGGGAGCGGAGACCGTGCTGGTGGACGGCCCGTTCGCCGAGACGAAGGAAGTCCTCGGCGGGTTCTGGGTGATCACCGCTGGGAACCTCGACGAGGCGCTGCGCTGGGCGTCCAAGGCGTCGAAGGCGTGCGCCAACCCGGTCGAGGTGCGTCCGTTCCAGCCCGAGGACTGAGCCGGTGCCCGAGCCCATGCCCGACCCCGCCCGCGGGGCCGGGCCCGAGCTCGCGGGGCCCGAGCTCGCGGGGCCCGAGCTCGCCGGGCCCGCGGACCCGGACGCCACCCCGGCGGCCGGGTCCGGCACGAGCGGCGCTCCGACGAACGGCGCGGCGGTCACGGACGCGGACGTCGAGCGGATCGTCCGCGCGGAGTACGCGCGCGTGGTCGCGACGCTGGTCCGCCGCTACGGCGACGTCGACGTAGCCGAGGAGGCGACCGCTGAAGCTCTGCTCGTCGCGGTGCGCACCTGGCGCCGCGACGGGCTGCCACCCAACCCCGGCGGCTGGCTCGTGACGACGGCCGGCCACCGGGCGCTCGACCGGATTCGCCGGGACACCGCCCGGCACGCCCGGCAGAAGGAGGCCGCGGTGCTCACGCCCGAGGAACCGTCCGACCCGCTCGGCGCCGTCGACGACGACCGACTCCGCCTGATCTTCATGTGCTGCCATCCGGCCCTGGCCGTCGAGGCGCGCGTCGCCCTCACGCTCCGGCTCGTCGCCGGGCTGTCGATGGCCGAGATCGCGAGCGCGTTCGTCGTCCCCGAGACCACGATGGCGCAGCGGCTGACGCGAGCCAAGCGCAAGATCAAGGCAGCGCGCATCCCGTTCGGGGTGCCGTTCGCACACGACCTTCCCGCCCGGGTCAGTTCGGTGATGGCCGTCATCTACCTGGTCTTCAACCAGGGCTACTTCGCGACCAGCGGCGACGTGCCGCTCCGGGAGGAGCTGTGCGCCGAGGCGATCCGGCTCGCCCGGCTCCTCCGAGAGCTGCTGCCGGACGAGCCGGAGGTCATCGGACTGCTCGCGCTGATGTTGCTGACCGATGCCCGCCGCCCGGCTCGGTTCGACGGCGAGACGCTGGTGCCGCTCACCGAGCAGGACCGTGAACGGTGGCTCGGGCCGCAGATCGCCGAGGGCCATGCGCTGGTCCGCGAGTGCTTGCGTCGGCAGCGGCCGGGCTACTACCAGATCCTCGCCGCGATCAACGCGGTGCACACCGACGGCCCGGCCACCGACTGGCGGCAGGTGCTGGCGCTCTACGACCAGCTGACGGTGGTGGCGCCGTCGCCGGTCGTCTCGCTCAACCGGGCGGTGGCGCTCGCCGAGGTCGAGGGCCCGGCGGCCGCGCTGGACGTCGTCGACCCGCTCAACCTGGTTCCCTACCACGCGTGGCACGCGACCCGGGCCGACCTGCTCCGGCGTCTCGACCGCCCGGTGGAGGCGTCACAGGCGTACGAGGCGGCGATCGCGCTGGCCGACAATCCGGCCGAGCGAGAGTTTCTGCAGGTGCGGCGGCGCCTGGTCACCGGGGACTGACCGCGTCGGGCCGGAGTGCTTGAGTCGGCCGGACAGCGGTCGATGGGGGAGCGTGGAGTCCGCCACGAGCAGCAGCGTGGGCGCGGTCGTCCGCGTGGTCGCGCGTCGGGCCCGATACGGGGCGGAACCGCTGGTCGTGCTCCTCGTCCTCGCGGTTCTGCGCCACTTCGGCCTGGCCGGCCACGCTCCGTTCTGGGTGTTCGTCGTGCTGCTGGTGGCCGGTTCCGTGCTCCAGCAGCCCGAGATCCAGCGTCGGCTGGCCGGTGGTGCCGACGGCGGGCGGCTGTGGTTCCGGGTCGGGCTGCGGATCGCGCTCAACACGACGCTGATCTACGCGATCGGTTGGGGCGCGGTGCTCGCCGTCGCCCACCTGCACCTGCTCTCGTGGTTCGTGCGCCAGGCCGGGTCCCGGGCGTGGCGGCCGGTCGCGGTGTGCAGCGCGACCGCGATCGCGATCGGCGAGGTGGCGGTGGCGGCCGGCCTCTTCAACTATCTGCCGCAGCCCGAGGTCCACGGAGTGGCGGCGCTGGTCACGGTCGGCACCGTCACCACCAGCTACGTCCTCGGCGAGGCGGTCCGGCAGCGGGAAGAGGCCGAGGCGGCGCTCCGGCGCAGCGAGGAACTGTTCCGCGCGGTGGTCCAGGACGGTTCCGACATCATTACGCTCACCGACGCGGACGGGCGGATCGTCTACGTCAGCCCGACGGCCGAGCGGATCACCGGCCATCCGCCGGACGCCCTGCTCGGCGACGGACTGTGGGCGCACATCCACCCGGACGACCAGCCGGGCGCTGTCGAGTTCAACGCGCGCATCCACCGCCATCCGGAGATCGAGCACGCGATGGAGATGCGGATCCGGCACGCCGACGGGCTCTGGCACTGGCACGAGTTCGTGGTCCGCAACCTGATCGCGCACCAGGGCGTCCGAGCGATCGTCGGGCACCACCGCGACATCAACGACCGGCGCGCCGCACAGGACCGGATCGCGTACGCAGCGACGCACGACGCGCTGACCGGCCTGCTCAACAGCACGTCTCTGCTGCTCGCGCTGGACCAGACGCTGGCCGACGGCGCGTCCGGCGGCTACCCGGTCGGTGTCCTCTTCCTCGACCTGGACGGGTTCAAGCAGGTCAACGACGTCCGCGGGCACGCAGCGGGTGACCGGGTGCTGCAGACGATCAGCGCGGTGGTCCGGGGCGCCTGCCGGGAGCGGGACGCGGTGGGCCGGATGGGCGGTGACGAGTTCGCCGTCGTGCTGAACGGCGTGGCGCACACCGAGCAAGCAGCGTCGATCGCCGGCGCGATCATCGACGGCATCGACGCGGCGCAGCCCACGGACCCCGGCGTGCCCCGCGTCGGATGCAGCATCGGGATAGCACTCGCCGAGCCGGGCACGTCGGACGCGAGCTCGCTGCTCCGGCAGGCGGACGCGGCGATGTACACGTCCAAGCGCCAGGGACGCAACGGGTACGCGGTCTACGCGATGACCGCGACCGCTCCCTGAAGCTGCACGCGAGCGCAGCCCTCGGGTTTTCGGGAAGGCCACCGCTCCCGGTGGCTGGGGCGGCGGGTTTTCGGGAAACCACCTCACTCGGTGCCCTGGCGAGGCGGGTTTCGGAAAGACCGGCCGGCCGGGCGGGTGGTGGCGCGGCGGATGTCAGGGTGGGTCGGCGGTGGCGAGCAGGTTGCCGTCGCGGACGGTTATAGCTGAATAGTGTGTCCCGCAGCGCAGTCGGCGGCGCGGCCCTGCATCGTCGTGCGCTCGGGCGTGTTCCGGGTCATCGCGGCGGCTCGCAGGAAATGCTCGCGGGCCTCCTCGTGCGCGCCGGAGCGACACAGCAGGTCACCGGTGACGGCGTAGAGCAGGTGGTACTCGCGCATACCCGGGACGTCGAAGAGCGGCCGGACGATCTCCAGGCCGGCCTCCGGACCGAACGCCATCGCGGTGGCGACGCCGCGGTTGAGCTCGACGACCGGTGACGGGCTGATCCGAGCGAGCCCGTCGTAGAGCGCGGCGATCTGCTCCCAGTCGGTGTCCGCGGCGACCGCGGCCCGCGCGTGACAGGCCGCGATCGCGGCTTGCAGCGCGTACGGCCCGGCGGTGCCGCCGAGCCGCTCGATCCGCTCGAGGTTGGCCAGGCCCCGCTGGATGAGGAGGCGGTCCCAGCGGGAACGGTCCTGGTCGTTGAGGAGCACCGGCTCGCCGTCCGGGCCGACGCGGGCCCTCAGCCGCGATGCCTGGATCTCGATCAACGCCAGCAGGCCGAGCGTCTCGGTGTCGTTCGGCGTCAGCGCCGCGAGCATCCGGCCGAGCCGGAGAGCCTCCGCGCACAGGTCACCGCGGATCCACCGGTCTCCGCTGGTCGCCGAGTAGCCCTCGTTGAAGACCAGGTAGACGACTTCCCGGACGGCGTCCAGACGGGCTTTCCGCTCGCTCGGGGGCGGAAGCTCGAAGCGAACCTTCGCCGCGGCGAGCGTCCGCTTGGCCCGGACGACGCGCTGGGCGATCGTCGGCGCCGGGGTCAGGAACGCGCGGGCGACGTCCTCGGTGCTCAGTCCGCAGACAAGCTTGAGGGTGAGCGCCGACCGTGCGTCGGGGGACAGCAGCGGGTGGCACGCCATGAAGATCAGGCCGAGCAGGTCGTCCGCCAGGTCGCCGTCGACGATCTCGTCCAGGTCGTGTTCCAGCGTCTGCGGCTGTGCGGCGGCCACCAGCTGGTACTTGCCGCGTTGGGTGTCGCGGCGGCGGATCCGGTCCACGGCGAGGAACTTCGCGGTGGTGTTCAACCATGCCGCCGGATTGTCCGGGACGCCCTCCCGCCGCCACTTCTCGATCGCCGCGGCGAACACGTCCTGGCTGAGTTCCTCGGCGGTGTCGAGGTCACCGACCAGGCGCATCAGCCGGGCGATCAAGCGGGGAGACTCCACCCTCCACAGCGCGATGATCCGGTCGTCGGGCGGCGTCGACTCCACCCTCCCCGGATCCGACGGGGCCACGATCCGGTCGTCGGGCGGCGTCGACTCCACCCTCCCCGGATCCGACGGGGCCACGATCCGGTCGTCGGGCGGCGTCGACGCCCCGGACGGGCCGTCCGGCGCTGTGGGGGTCGAGCCGGTGTTCACGACTGCTGGAGGTCCTCGAACTCGACGACCTTCCGGACGTCCACCCGCTCGGCGCCGACGAGCAGCGCGAACTTGCGGGCGTGCTCCACGGCCTCCGCCAGCGAGTCCACCTCGAGGATCGCGAAGCCGGCGATCAGCTCTTTGGCCTCGGCGAACGGACCGTCGATGACACGGACCGCGCCCTCGTTCACCTCGACCCGAGCGCCGAGCCGGCTGGACGCGACACCTTCGCCGGAGAGCAGCACGCCGGACATCGCCGCCTCCTGCATGTACTCGCCGATCGCGGCCTGCTCCTCGGGCGTCGGCGGGACCCCGTCCTCCATCGCCTGGGTCTGGTAGTGCATCACCATGTAGCGCACGGCGGTGTCCCCACTCTCAGTTCGTCTCGTTGGTATAGATGAGGTGCACCACGCCGGTGCCGAACGTAGTCGACGAGAGCAGCGTCAACGGGAGGGTCGTGCCCTGCTCGAAGAGCTTCTTCCCGTGCCCGACGACGAGCGGGTGCACGAGCAGGTGGAGCTCGTCGATCAGCCCTCGCTCCAGCATCCAACGCACCAGCGCGACGCTGCCCGTGGTGCCGATCCGGGCGTCGGCCTTGAGCTTCGTCAGCTCCGCGGTCACCTCGTCGCTGTCTCCGCTGATCACCGACGAGTTCTCCCACGTCGCCTCGGTCAGCGTGTTGGAGACGACGTACTTCCGCGCGCTGTTCATCGCCGCGGTCATCGGGTCGGTGGGGTCAGCCTTCGGCCAGTAGTCGGCGAACCCGTCGTAGGTCACGCGGCCCAGGAGCGTGGCGTCGACGTCCATCAGCGCGCCGACGGCCGCGCCCATCTCGTCGTCGAAGTAGGGGAAGTGCCAGGTCTCCGGCGCCTCGACGACACCGTCGAGGGAGATGAAGAGGCCGGACTTGATGTAACCCATGGGAAGCTCCTCGGTCGCTGTTTCGTGCTGTCACTCGGTACGCCGAACAACCTCGCCGAGGATCGACGCGTCCACGAAAAGATTTTGAGAGTTTTGTTTTTCCTGGTCAGGAGGGTCGGAACGCGGTGTCCAGAAGGCCGAGCGGTGGTGAGCCGAGGGCCAGCAGCGCGTCGTGGAAGCCGCGCAGCGTGAAGCCGGGTGAGGCGCTCGCCCGTTCCCGCAGATCGCGGATCGCGAGCTTGCCCCAGGTGTAGCGGCCGTAGGTCGGGTCGAACGTCCCCCGGCGCGCTTCCGACAGCGCGGCCGGACCGGCGAGGAACGCCTGGTCGGTGAAGCGCTGGGTGGCTTCCGGCACGGTCATCGCGCCGGTGTGCAGTCCGATCGCGCACAGCAGCCGCACCACCCGGACCAGGGCCTCCAACGCGACGCCTGCCGCGAACCGCGGGTCGCCGGCGCGGAAGCCCTCCTCCAGAGCGAGTTCCTCGACGTAGTGCGCCCACCCCTCGGCGAACGCGTCGGAGAGCAGTAGCCGGCGGACGTCGGAGTCGAGCCGCCGCAGGGCGCGACCGTGGGTGAAGTGGCCGGGCGCGACCTCGTGGACGGTGATCGCGGGCAGGCTCGCTCGGTTGAACACCGACAGCCACTCGGCCTGCTCCTCCGGCGGCCAGTTCCGGTCCGGCGGCGTCACGTGGTACCACGACGGCGCGTCGAGCTCGTAGGGCGCGGCCCAGTCCATCATCGCCATCGCCCACTGCCGCGACTCGGGCGCCGGGCCGACCAGGCACACGCCGTCGGTCGGCGGCATCAGCCCGCTGGTGTTGCTCCAGGCGATGACCTCGTCGGTGACCGCCTGCGCCTCGGCGAGGACGCCGTCGAGGTCGGGATGGTCGGCCACCAGCTGCGCCACCGTGACCGGCGTCGGCTGCCCGGGTGCGATCCGAGCACACGCGTCGTCGAGCAGCTCCCGTAGGCGCGTCAGCTCGGCCTCGCCCGTGTCGGCGAGTGCGCCGAGGTCGACCGGGACGGCTTCGGCGCTGGAGAGCAGTGCGGTCAGCGCGTCGGCGCCCAGCTCGACCGGGGCCTCGCTGGTCGCCGCGAGCGTGCGCAGGTGCTCGACGAGCCGTGCGTGGGCGGCGAGCGGTACGGCGTCCCGGTCCGGATGGAGCCCGGCGGCGAGCCCGACCGCGCCGCCGAGGCACGCCTCGGCAACGGGGGCGGGCACCGCGTCCAGCGCGCCGATCGCGGCGTCCACCCCGTCCGGCCACGCCGCCAGGTGGCGTGCCTTCGCTTCGGCCCGGTCGGCCGCCGGTGCGTACTCGCGGTCGTAGCAGGCCAGGTCGAGGTTGTTGACGTGGAGCAGCGGATTGCGGCGATGGAGGGCGAGTTCGCCGAACGTCACCCGGGCCCGCTGTTCGAACGCGACGACGTGCGCCTCGTCGTGCGGGTCGTCGTAGGCGGAGCCGCCGAGTCTGTTCAGTCCGCTTTGGACGCCGTCCGGTGAGAGGTCCTGCACCACCCCGTCGTACTCGTGTCGGCCGCATCCCTCTCGGGTCCCGGCCACGTCCAGATCCGCCAGCGCGCGTAGTCGAGCGTCCACACCGGCACGGTAGGCGCTCCGCCTTCCCCGCCCGCCACCCGGTGGCGGATCTCCGGGCAAGCCACCTCTGGTGGCGCGGGCGGCGTGGCGAGGCTTCGGGAAAGCGGCCACGCACCCGCGTGCGGTAGCTACGGCAGGTCGGTGTGGAGAACCAGGCAGAACGTGCCGACGGGTGGGGTCACTTGCGGTGCGCGACGACGAACAGGTCGAGAGAGGCGTCGATGTTCTGCTCGGTGAGCGTGAAGTGGCGATGGCTCACCGCGGCGACCGCGGACCGCAGCGCCGGGTGCCAGGTGGCGGGAGGCGACGCGAACTGCGCGGCGACGATGCCGCTCGGGGCGGGCACGGGCGGGACGACGTCTGCGTACCGGCGGTCCAGGCGGCGTAGGCGTCCGCGGTGGTGGACGCCGTACATCCGGTCGACGCGGAAGTGCGGCTCGAGCAGCTCGGTGAGCTCGGCGGCGGACAGCTCGCGGGTGTGGAACGGGTTGACCGGTGCGTCCAGCCCGGGGGAGAACGTCAGCCGGTTCGGGGTGCTCAAGACCAGCGTGCCGGCCGGACGCAGCACCCGGGCGCACTCGGCGAGGAACCGCGGTTGGTCCCGCAGGTGCTCGATGACCTGCAAATTCACCACGACGTCGACGCTGTTCGCGGCGAACGGCAGCTCGCCCAGGTTCGCTCGGGCCACGGTGAGCGCCGGGTAGGCCTTCGCGGCGTGCTCGCAGGCGGTGGCGTCGTAGTCCACCGCGATCACCCGGCGGGCGACGCGCGCGAGGATGTCCGCGCCGTAACCCTCACCCGCGCCGGCTTCGAGCACGGTGGCGCCACGCACCCACGGGCGGGTGGCGAGGTACGCGACTTCGTGCCGCCGGAACCAGTAATTCTCCGCTGCGATGCCGGGCAGCGTCCGCTCGCCAGTGAGACTCAACTCCACTGGGCGGACTGTAGTGGCAGGGCGCATCCGAGGTTCCACGGACCTGGAGACCCGATCATGTGCCCGCCGTGCCGGGAAGAGTGACGGGAGACATGCTGACTGACGTCACGGGACGTGGTGATATGGCTAACAAGGTCCGTCGTTAACTCCGGGTGCCTCGCGATGCTACCGGCGGGTAACATCACTTGTGACTGTATTACCCAGCGTGCGCGCGGACCCGGTGCTGCCCCGGCTACCGACCGCGGGGGCACGAGTCCGTGGACGATCTGAGCAGGAGGTCTGAACAGACCCATGAACATCGTCGTACTGGTCAAGCAGGTTCCGGACTCCGGTACCGAACGGTCACTGCGCGCAGACGACAAGACCGTGGAGCGCGACTCGGCCAGCCTCGTGATCAACGAGATGGACGAGTACGCGATCGAGGAAGCCCTCAAGGTCAAGGAAGCCGTCGGCGGCACGGTCACCGTGCTCACGATGGGTCCGGACAAGGCCACCGAGTCGATCCGCAAGGCGCTCTCGATGGGCCCCGACGGTGCGGTGCACGTGAACGACGCCGCGCTGCACGGCTCCGACGCCCTGGCCACCTCGAAGGTTCTCGCCAAGGCGCTGGAAGGTCTCGAGTGGGACCTGGTCATCGCCGGCGCTGAGTCGACCGACGGTCGCGCCGCCGCCATGGCCTCGATGCTCTCCGAGCGTCTGGGTGTCGCCGGTCTCACCGGCGCCCGCAAGCTCACCGTCGACGGCAGCAAGCTCACGATCGAGCGGCAGCTGGAGGACGGCTACCAGGTCGTCGAGGCGCAGACCCCGGCGATCGTGAGCGTCTGGGACACGATCAACGAGCCGCGCTACCCGTCCTTCAAGGGCATCATGGCGGCGAAGAAGAAGCCGGTGGACACCAAGTCGCTGGCCGACCTCGGTGTGGACGCCTCGGAGGTGGGTCTGGGCGCTGCCACCTCGAAGGTCGTGGACGCCGCCCCCCGCCCCCCGCGTCAGGCCGGCGAGAAGATCACGGACGAGGGTGACGGCGGCTCGAAGCTGGTCGCATACCTGGCCGCCGAGAAGATCGTCTGAGGAGGATCACACCCATGGCTGAAGTGCTGGTTCTCGTCGAGCACGTCGACGGCGCCGTCAAGAAGATCACGACCGAGCTGCTCACCGCCGCTCGGGAGCTGGGTGAGCCGTCCGCGGTCGTGGTCGGTACGCCGGGCACCGCGGCGGGCTACGCGGACACGCTGAAGGAGTTCGGCGCGGCCAAGATCTACGCGGCCGAGTCGGACGACGTCCTCTCCTACCTCGTGGCGCCGAAGGCCCAGATCCTGGCGCAGCTCGCCACGGAATCGTCCGCGGCCGCGATCCTGATCGCCGCGACCGCCGAGGGCAAGGAGATCGCCGGTCGGCTGGCGGTCAAGCTGGAGTCCGGTCTGCTGTACGACGTCGTGTCGCTCGGTGCGGACGGTGTCGCGACGCAGTCCGTCTTCGCCGGCCAGGTGATGGTGAAGAGCCAGGTCACCACCGGTACCCCGATCTACGTCCTGCGGGGTGGCGCGGTCGACGCCGCTCCGGCTCCGGCGGCCGGCGAGGTCGTGTCGGTGTCGGTTGCGCTGGACGAGTCGGCGACCAAGGCGAAGATCCTGGACCGGGTCGTGGAGTCCAGCGGCTCGCGTCCGGAGCTCACCGACGCGCAGATCGTCGTCTCCGGCGGTCGTGGTGTCGGTAGCGCCGACAACTTCAAGGTCGTCGAGGAGCTCGCCGACTCGCTCGGCGCGGCCGTCGGCGCGTCCCGGGCCGCGGTCGACTCCGGCTTCTACCCGCACCAGTTCCAGGTCGGGCAGACCGGTAAGACCGTCTCGCCGCAGCTGTACGTCGCGCTGGGCATCTCCGGTGCGATCCAGCACCGGGCCGGCATGCAGACCTCGAAGACGATCGTCGCGGTCAACAAGGACCCCGAGGCGCCGATCTTCGAGCTCGCCGACTACGGCGTGGTCGGTGACCTGTTCTCGGTGGCCCCGCAGGCCGCCGAGGAGGTCCGCAAGCGCAAGGGCTGAGCCCTTCTGCTTCCCGACGGGGGGGCACCCCTCAGGGTGCCCGGCNGTGTGCGAGTCGCTTGACCTCAACTGCGGTTGAGCTCCTAGCGTCGGTAGGCGTGAGCGACGTATTCGAGGTGGACGTCCGGCACGGCGACGTTTCGGCGGGTGATCGTGGGAACAGTACGGAAAATCCGTCGGATCGACGTCGTAACGTGCAAGGGGTGACCGACTCGATCTCTGACGCCCGAACGGAGCCGGCCGCACCCCAAGAGACCCGGCCCAGCGTGTTCGGCAAGGGTTACCGGGCGACGAGCATCGGCCTGCTGCTGATCGTCACGATCGTGGCCTTCGAGGCGATGTCGGTGGTGACGGCGATGCCGATCGTCGTCGAGTCGCTGGACGGCATGGCGTACTACGCCTGGCCGTTCTCCGCGTTCATGGTCGCGAACCTGCTCGGCATGGTTCTGGCCGGTGAGGTGTCCGACCGGCTCGGCCCGGCGAAACCGATGCTCGCCGGACTGGCGACGTTCGCGGCCGGCCTGCTGATCGCGGGTACCGCCACGACGATGGCCCAGCTGGTGGCCGGACGCCTGGTGCAGGGCTTCGGCGGCGGCGTCCTGATCGTCGTCATGTACGTCATGATCGGCGCCGGGTACCCGGCCGAGCTGCACCCTCGAGTCTTCGGTCTGACCGCGATCGGCTGGGTCATGCCGGGGCTGATCGGCCCGGTCGTCGCGGGGACGCTCGCCGAGCACGCGCACTGGCGCCTGGTGTTCCTCGGGCTGCTGCCGCTGGTGGCGGTCGGCGCGGTGCTGATCGTCCCGGGTCTGCGGCGGTCGGGCTCGCGCGACCGGGGTGATGCCGGGCCACCAGCGGTGTCCGGCACGTACCGCGGTGGCACGGCGGCGCGCTGGCCGTTCGCACTGCTGGCCGGCGTCGGTGTCGTCCTGCTCCAGCTCGCCGGCGAGCGGCTGGACGCCGTGGCGGTGCCGCTTGCGGTGCTCGGTGTGGTGGCGGTCGTGGTGTCCGTCCGGGTGCTGCTGCCGGTGGGTACCGCGGCCGCGCGCTCGGGCCTGCCGACCGTCGTCCTGATGCGCGGGCTGGCGGCCGGTTCGTTCTTCGCGGTGGACACGCTGGTCCCGCTGACGCTCAGCTCGGTGCACGGCTGGAGCGCGGTCGGCGCGGGGCTGCCGCTGACGTTCGGCGCGCTCGGCTGGTCGAGCGCGTCCTGGCTGCAGGGCCGGTACCCGAAGCTGCCGCGGTCGGTGGTGGTCAGCACCGGGATGGCCGCGGTCGGGATCGCGTGCGCGTCGATGGCGGTCATCGCGTGGGTGCCGGGCTCGGCGTGGGTGGCGTTCCCGGCCTGGATCTTCGGCGGTCTCGGGATGGGGCTGGTGATGCCGTCCCTCGCCGTGCTGCTGCTGGAGTTCTCCACCGACGCCGATCGTGGCCGGAACAGTGCCAGCCTGCAGATCTCCGACGCGCTGCTCAGCTCGCTGACGATCGGCTTCGGAGGCGTCCTGGTGGCGGCGGCGACCGCGGGCACGTTCGGGCTGTCGACCGCCTTCGGGGTGATCGATCTCGTCATGGTCGGGGTGGCGGTGGTGGGCATCCTCGTCGCACCGCGCCTGCGGCGGTCAGCGGCACCCAACCTTCGCCGCCGGGCGAGCACCGGCGCCGGATAGGCTGAACGCCGTCATGGTGTACCTCGATCACGCGGCGACAACGCCGATGCTGCCGGAGGCGGTCGCCGCGCTCACCGGTGCACTGGGTGTTGTCGGTAACCCGTCCTCACTGCATGCGGCGGGGCGACGGGCGCGGCGAGCGGTCGAGGAGGCCCGGGAGCGGCTCGCGGCCGCGCTGGGGGCCCGCCCCTCGGAAGTGCTCTTCACCGGCGGTGGCACCGAGAGCGACAACCTGGCCGTCAAGGGCATCTTCTGGGCGCGTCGGGACGCAGATCCACGGCGGACGGTCGTGCTGGCGTCGGCGGTCGAGCACCACGCGGTGCTGGACGCGGTCGAGTGGCTGCGCGATCGGGAGTCCGCCACCGTTGAGCTGCTCACGGTGGACGCCGACGGACGGGTCGCGCCGGACGTCCTCCGCGAGGCGCTCGACCGGCACGGCGACACCGTCGCGCTGGTGACCGTGATGTGGGCGAACAACGAGGTCGGCACCGTGCAGCCGGTGGCCGAGCTGGCCGCGATCGCGCGGGCGGCCGGGGTGCCGTTCCACACCGACGCCGTGCAGGCGGTCGGGCAGGTGCCGGTGGACTTCGGCGCGTCCGGCGTCGACGCGTTGACGCTGACCGGCCACAAGGTCGGTGGTCCGCTCGGCGTCGGTGCGCTGCTGCTCGGACGGGACGTGCCGTGCGTGCCGCTGCTCCACGGCGGTGGTCAGGAGCGGGACGTGCGGTCGGGGACGCTCGACACCCCGGCGATCGTCGCGTTCTCGGTCGCGGTGGAGAGTGCGGTGAAGGCGCAGGAGTCGTTCGCGGTCTCGGTCGGGGAGCTCCGCGACGAGCTGGTGTCGCGTCTGCTGGCCGAGGTGCCGGACGCGGTGTTGAACGGTCCGGGGGCTGGCGATTCCCGGCTGCCGGGGAACGCACACTTCTCGTTCCCCGGCTGCGAGGGTGACGCGCTGCTGATGCTGCTGGACGCCCGGGGGATCGAGTGCTCGACCGGCTCGGCGTGCTCGGCGGGCGTAGCGCAGCCGAGTCACGTGCTCGTGGCGATGGGCTCGGGGATCGAGCGGGCCCGCGGGTCGCTGCGCTTCTCGCTCGGGCACACGTCGACGGTGACCGACATCGACGCGCTGGTCGCGGCGATCGGCGGCGTGGTCGAGCGCGCCCGTCGCGCGGGCCAGGTCCGAAAGGCGTAGTCGCCGCGGGTCCGCTCGTGCGCCGCGGCTGATTTTTCGCGGCGCGCACCTAAGAAGGGTGTGCCGCCGGCTCGAGACCACACTTTGTGGTCGCATCCCTCCTTCCCGGCTCGTTCGCTCTTGGCGGAGTGCGTCTATCTCATATACGAGATACCGTTCTTGATATGGACGAGGAGCTACCCCGCCTGCCGGGGTTCCGAGAGGCGGCGCTGCGGCGGCGGCGAGAGACGATCGGCGTGCTCGCCGACCACCGGCGCGCCGCCGGACTCTCGCAGACCGAGCTCGCCGCGCGGATGGGCACGTCGCAGTCGACGATCGCCCGTCTCGAAGCGGGCGAGGTCGACCCCCGGATGTCCACGCTCGATCGCTACGCCCAGGCGCTCGGTGGGCGGCTCGACGTCTCGCTCCGCTTCGACCCGGCCCGCACCGGCGGCCCCGCTCAGCCCGGGCGGCCGATCGAACTCCGGCCGGTGGGCGGCGGCGACCCGTTCGCGGCCCCCGGCCCGTCCGTGCAGCCCTACCCGGGTGTCGCACCCGGTTTCGCCCCCGCAGCCGCCACCCACCTCCCGCCCACGGCGGCCGGTCTCCCGGGCCCCGGAGGTCTGTCGGGCCAGTCCGGTGTGGCGGGTCCGGGAGGTCCGGCGAGCCCGGCCGACCGCACCGGAGGAGCCGGTTCCCCGCCGGCGGCCCAGGTGTCGCCGGCGCGTCCGCCGGGTGCGGGGGACGGGCCGGAGGGCGGTGGTCCGGGTGCGGGCGAGACGCCCGGCCCGAACTCGCCCGCGGCCGGGCGTCCGGCGCCTGCGCAGTTGCCCCCGACGGCGGCCAGCCCGGCCGCACGTCCGTCCGATCGACGGTGGTGATCCGATGAACTCCGCGACCTGGTTTCCTCCGGAGCGGCCCTCGCGCCCGTGGCCCGGTCAGCCCGGGCCGCCGCAGCCCGAGTGGCGTCCGCCCGGCTGGCAACCCGCGCAACCGCAGCAACCGGTAGAGCCGCGCCCGCAGCCGTACTGGCCACCCACACCGCCGCCGCACCCGCCGGTCGAGGACGTCCGGGAACTCTGGGAGGACCGGCTGCTCGACCAGCGGATCGTCCAGGTCAACGGGCCGATCGACGACGACGTCGCCAGCCGGATCGCCGCCCGGCTCCTGCTGCTGGACTCCCGGACGCACAAGCCGGTGACGCTCCGCCTGAACAGCGTCAACGCCGACCTCACCGCGGTCTGGACGCTCGTCGACACGCTGGACGCGCTGGTGGTGCCGGTGAACGCGCTGGTCGTCGGCGAACTCGGCGGCGGGAGTCTGGCGTTGCTCACCGCCGTCGCCGAGCGGTACGCCCACCCGCACGCGCGGTTCCGGCTGTCCGATCCGTCACTGCCGCGCATCACCGGTACGGCGGGTGAGATCGCCGGGGAGGCCGCCGCGAACCAATCGCTCGTCGACTCGTTCCACCGGCGGCTCGCCGAGCTCACCGGGCGTCCGCTCGACGAACTGATCGACGACTTCCGGCGCGGCCGCTTCCTGACCGCACCGGACGCGGTCGAGTACGGCCTGATCACCGACGTGCGTCCGCGTTCGGTCCGTCCCGACTGACGCCCGCCCGCTCAATTACGTCGAATCCGCCTCCACGCCGCTCGTGGCGGCGGATTTGGCGTAACTCCGGGTTCGGCGCCCGCGGGCGTCGAACGAACGGCGGCGCGCGGGCCGTCGCGTCCGGCGGCAAGTACGCTCGTAGCCGTAGCGCGGTGATGAGGAGGCACGGTCCGATGCGGGTGCTGGCGGCGATGTCCGGCGGGGTCGACTCCGCGGTGGCGGCGGCCCGCGCGGCGGAAGCCGGCCACGACGTCACCGGCGTCCACCTCGCCCTCTCGCCCTCTCCGCAGCAGCACCGGCTCGGCGCGCGCGGCTGCTGCACGGTCGAGGACTCCCGCGACGCCGCTCGTGCGGCCGACGTGATCGGTATCCCGTTCTACGTCTGGGCGATGGCCGAGGAGTTCGGCCGCGACGTGGTCGACGACTTCGTCGCCGAGTACGCGGCCGGGCGCACCCCGAACCCGTGTCTGCGCTGCAACGAGAAGATCAAGTTCGAGGCGGTGCTCGACCGCGCGCTCGCGCTCGGCTTCGACGCGGTGGTGACCGGCCACCACGCCCGGCTGGAGCAGACCCCGGACGGTCCGAAGCTTCGTCGCTCGGTCGACGAGGGCAAGGACCAGTCGTACGTGCTCGCGGTGCTCCGACCCGACCAGCTGGCGCACGCGATGTTTCCGCTCGGCGACTCCACCAAGGCGGAGGTTCGTGCCGAGGCGGCGCGACGGGGCCTCGGCGTCGCGGAGAAGCCCGACTCGCACGACATCTGCTTCATTCCCGACGGCGACACCGCGGGCTTCTTGAAGCGCACGCTCGGCGAGGCGCCCGGCGACATCGTCGACGCTGCCACCGGCGAGGTGCTCGGTAGCCACGACGGCGCCTACGCGTACACCGTCGGCCAGCGCCGCGGCCTCAAGCTCGGTCGCCCGGCACCCGACGGCAAGCCGCGCTACGTCCTCGACATCTCTCCGGTGGAGAACACGGTGCGGGTCGGTCCGGCCGAGGCGCTCGACGTCGACGAGGTGATCGCGACCCGGCCGGTCTGGACGAGCGGAGCGCGCTCGACGTCGTTCGAGTGCGTCGCGCAGTTGCGGGCCCACGGGCAGACGTTCGCCGCGACCGTCACGCCGGCCGACGAGGGCTGGACCGTCCGGCTGCACGCGCCGGCGCGCGGCGTCGCGGCGGGCCAGGCCGTGGTGCTCTACGAGCCGACGGCGGACGGTATCGGCGACACCGTGATCGGCTCCGCCACGATCGAGACCGCGAGCCGCGAGTGGGTTGCGGCGAACTACACCGCGACCACGGTCGGTGGCACCACGGTCTACGACGTGACCGCCTGATCCGCCTGCGACCGGCAGGCGCCCTGCTCGGGGGTGTCGGCCGGTCGCGGTTTGTAGAGCGTGACGAGGATGCCGTAGCGCTCGGCGTCGTCCCCGGCGTCCGGCAGGTCGTCGACCAGCTTCTCGAGTGCGGCGGCGACGGTCTCGGCCTGCTCCGCGGTGAGCCGGACGTTGCGGATGCGGCCGCCCACCGGCTCGGCCGTCGCGAGTTCGTCGGCGACCGCGCGGACGATGACCGGCCCCTGGGCTCCCGCTCCGGAGCCGGTGAACATGAGTCGCCGGGCGGCGCGTAGGTAGTAGTGCTCGGTGCCGCCGCGCACCTGACGAGACTCGACGATTCGCACCAGGCCGGCGTCGTGGAGCACACCGAGGTGGTGGGCGATGTTGCCTTTGCGCTGGTCGAGCATCCGGGCCAGCCCGCTGATCGTCGCGGGTTCGGTGCCCAGCGCGAACAGGATGCGGTGCCGCAGCGGGTGCCCCAGCGCTTTGTACTGCGCGGCCTGCGAGACCTCGAGACTGTCGTCCACGACCCAAGAGTCAATAGTTCTTGACGCTTTGTCAAACGCGGTGTTCACTGCCGAGGGCAGGCACTCACGGCGGAAGGCCAGAGCCCCATGCGGAGCACGGAGATCAACGCGATCGTCGACCGGACCCTCGAGTTACTCGGCCAGTACGTCTTTCCGGACGTCGGTGCGCGGGCCACGGCGGTGGTGCGGTCCGCGCGGGCAGCCGGCCGCTATGCCGACGGCACCGAACCCGAAGTTCTGGCGAAGCTCGTCACCGAGGATCTGCAATCGATCAACGGCGACAAGCACCTGCGGTTGCAGTTCACCGCCGAGGCCCTGCCACTGACGACCGGGGAGAAGCCCACCGACGACGCGGCCGAGTACGCCCAGGCCGCTCGGGAAGCGGCCCGTGGCGCCGGCGGAGTGAGCAAGGTCGAGCGGCTCGACGGCAACCTGGCCTACGTCGAGGTAGAGCTTCTCTGGCCACCGGCGATCGCGGGACCGGCGATGAGCGCGGCGATGACGCTCGCCGACGGCGCCGACGGTCTCGTCGTCGATCTGCGGCGGTGCCTCGGCGGGTCGCCGGACATGGTCGCGTTCGTCTGCAGCTACCTCTTCGGGCCCGAGCCCGTGCACCTCAACGACATCTACCACCGGGGGACCGACGAGACCCGGCAGTACTGGACGTCGTCCTTCGTGCCCGGCCCGTGGTTCGGAGCTGAGCGGCCGGTCGCGGTGCTGACCAGCGCGTCCACGTTCTCCGGCGGTGAGGAGCTGGCCTGGGACCTGCAAGAGCTCGGGCGGGCGACGCTGATCGGCGAGACGACGCGGGGCGGGGCGCATCCGGTCGACCGCGTCCAGATCCATCCGCACCTGCGGGCGACGATCCCGGCCGCGCGGTCGGTGAGCCCGCGCACCGGCCGCAACTGGGAGGGCACCGGAGTGCGGCCGGACATCGATGTGCCGGCCGAGGAGGCCCTCGACCGCGCGTGCGAGCACCTACGAGCGCTACTCGCCTGACCGCGCGGGGCTGTGCGGGCGCCGGGCCGTGCGGGCGCCGGGCCGTGCGGGCGCCGGGCCGTGCGGGCGCCGGGCGGGGTAGGCGCCGGGCGAGCCCGCGGCGAGTTTTCCGGAAGAGCACCTCTCGAGGCGTCGGCAGAGGTGGCCTTCCCGAAAAGTGACCGAACGGGACGCGGCGCGGACCCGGCGCGGACCCGGTGCGGGCCCGGTGCGGACGCGATGGGACACGGACGCGGCCGGGGCCATAGGTTTGCGCTGTGGAATCGACTCATGCGTGGACGGCCGGGGCAGCGACCGGCGTCGGCTCGATGCCGGGTACCGACGTCGTCGAGGCCGTTCGCACCGTGCTCGGCGAGCTGCCCGACCTGCCGCACCTGCCCGAGCTGCCCGACCGTGGCCCCGGAGCCGACCTGATCGGCCGCGGCGCGTCGTTCCTCGTCGATCTGCCGGTCGACCTCCAACCGTCCGGCTGGCGGCTGGTCGACCGCCCGGGCCGTGACCTGCGGCGGGCGCTCGACCTGCTGGAACGGGATCTCGACGCGCTGACCGAGCACGCCGACGGTTACACCGGTCCGCTCAAGGTGCAGGCCGCCGGAGTCTGGACGCTGGCCGCGTCGGTCGAGCTCCACAACGGGGCGAAGGCGCTGTCGGATCCGGGCGCGGTGCGGGACCTCTCCGCCTCCCTCCTCGACGGGTTGATCACGCACCTCGCCGACCTGCGGCGCCGGGTGCCGGGCGCGTCGCTCCTGCTGCAGCTGGACGAACCGTCGCTGCCCGCGGTGCTGGCCGGCCGGATCACGACGCCCAGCGGCTACGGGACGGTGCGCCGCCCCGAGGAGAGCACGGTCGAAGCCACGCTGGCGACGCTGGTGGAGAAGGTCGGCGCCCCGGTCGTGCTGCACTGCTGCGCTCGCGACGTGCCGTGGGCGCTGTTCCGGCGCGCGGGCGCGGTCGCGGTCTCCGCCGATCTGACGCTGCTCGGTCCGATCGATCGCTGGAGCCCGAAGACGATCGACACGATCGGTGAGGAGCTGGACGCCGGGCTCGGGCTGTTCGCCGGGGTGGTACCCGCCGTCCCGCCGTCCGGGGCCCCGATCGCCGGTAACGCGGCCGACGTGCGGACCGCACAGCGCGCGCGAGCACGGGAATTGTCGGACCCGGCCGCTAGCGTGACTGTCGTGCGGACGCTTTGGCAGCGGTTGGGGTTCGACCCGGCGACGCTGGCGAGCCAGGTGGTGACCACGCCCACGTGCGGGCTGGCGGGTGCCACCGACGACCGCGCACGGGCAGTGCTGGCGCAGGTCCGGGCGGCCGGGCGCAGCCTCGTCAAGGATCCGGAGGCCTGAGGCGTGGACGAGACAGACGTTCCGAACCCGACGTCGGAGGACGTGACGGTCGACCCGGCCCCACCCGAGGTAAGGAAGCAGCACGACGTGCTGGCCGAGGAGATCCTGGGCCACCAGTTCGCGTACTACGTCTCCGATGCGCCGACGGTGTCCGACGCCGACTACGACCGGATGTTGCGCGAGTTGGAGGCGATCGAGGAGGCGCACCCCGACCTCCGGACGCCCGAGTCGCCGACGCAGCGGGTCGGCGGCACGTTCTCCACCGACTTCACCGCGGTCGACCACCTGGAGCGGATGCTCAGCCTCGACAACGCGTTCAGCGAGGAGGAGCTCACCGAGTGGGCCGAGCGGGTGCACCGCGAGGTCGGGACCGAGATCCACTATCTGTGCGAGCTGAAGATCGACGGGCTCGCGATCAACCTGCTCTACGAGAACGGCCGGCTGACCAGGGCACTCACCCGCGGCAACGGCGTGACCGGCGAGGACGTCACGCTCAACGTCCGCACGATCGCCGACGTACCGACGGTGCTCTCCGACGACGGTGGCCACGACGTTCCGGCTCTGGTCGAGGTCCGGGGCGAGGTGTTCTTCCCGGTCGAGGCGTTCGGTGACCTCAACGCGAGCCTGGTGGAGGCGGGCAAGGCGCCGTTCGCCAACCCGCGCAACGCCGCCGCCGGTTCGCTGCGGCAGAAGGACCCGCGGGTCACCGCGTCCCGGCCGCTGCGGATGCTGGTGCACGGCATCGGTGCCCGCCAGGGCTTCGCCCTCACCCGGCAGTCCGAGGCCTACGACCGGCTGAAGGCGTGGGGCCTGCCGGTGTCCTCGCACTACACAGTGCTCGACACGCTGGACGAGGTGCGCGCCTACATCGCGAACTTCGGCGAGCACAGGCACTCGGTCGAGCACGAGATCGACGGCGTCGTCGTGAAGGTCGACGAGGTGGGCGCCCAGCGGCGGCTGGGCTCGACGTCCCGGGCACCGCGGTGGGCGATCGCGTTCAAGTACCCGCCGGAGGAGGTCAACACGAAGCTCCTCGACATCCGCGTCAACGTCGGACGCACCGGCCGGGTCACTCCCTACGGTGTGATGGAGCCGGTGCTCGTGTCCGGCTCCACGGTGGAGATGGCGACGCTGCACAACGCCAACGAAGTGCGCCGGAAAGGCGTGCTGATCGGCGACACGGTCGTGCTGCGCAAGGCCGGCGACGTGATCCCGGAGATCGTCGGGCCGGTGGTCGACCTCCGCGACGGCGCCGAGCGCGAGTTCGTGATGCCCACGCACTGTCCGGAGTGCGGCACCGAGCTGCGCCCGGCCAAGGAGGGCGACGTCGACATCCGCTGCCCGAACTCGCGGACCTGCCCGGCGCAGCTGCGGGAGCGGATCTTCTTCCTGGCGAGCCGCTCGGCCCTCGACGTCGAGGCGCTCGGGTACGAGGCGGCGATCGCGCTGACCCGGCCGGACGCGCCGGCGAAAGCCCCGCTCACCGACGAGGGCGACCTGTTCGCGCTCGCCCCGGAAGACCTCGCCGAGGTAGCGATCAAGCGGGTGAACAAGAAGACCGGCGACGAGGAGCTCGTACCGTTCTTCTACACCAAGGGCACGCCCAAGCAGCCCTCGGTGCCGACGAAGAACACCGAGCGGCTCTTCGTCGAGCTGGCCGCGGCCAAGGAGCGTCCGCTCTGGCGGGTCCTGGTGGCGCTGTCGATCCGGCACGTGGGCCCGACCGCGGCGCAGGCCCTGGCCCGGTCGTTCCGCTCGATCGACCGCATCGCCGAGGCGAGCGCGGAGGAGCTGGTCACCGCGGAGGGCGTCGGGCCGACGATCGCCACCGCGGTGCACGAGTGGTTCGAGGTCGACTGGCACCGCGCGATCGTCGAGAAGTGGCGGGCCGCCGGGGTTCGGTTGGAGGAGGAAGCGAGCGACGAGGGTCCGCGGCCGCTCGAGGGCGTGTCGATCGTGGTCACCGGCTCGCTGGAGGATTTCAGCCGCGACTCGGCCAAGGAGGAGATCCAGAACCGCGGAGGCAAGGTGTCGGGCTCGGTCTCCAAGAAGACCGGGTTCGTGGTCGTGGGGGAGTCGCCCGGGTCCAAGTACGACAAGGCAGTGCAGCTCAAGGTGCCGGTTCTGGACGAGGCCGGGTTCAAGGTGCTGCTCGCCGACGGGCCAGACGCGGCCCGCGAGGTCGCCTCGATCGGTGACCCGAACGCGGAGGCGGCCCCAGCCGACGCGGCGGGAGGGTAGGGCTAGCTCTACCCTCCATCCGGTGTACCGCCTGACTGTGCCCGGGCGCGTCACCCGGCAGGGTTCAGGCATGGCGCTTGGTGGAGTGGAGCTGCGGGGATCCGCCGGTCTCGGGGGACGGCCGCTGGTGGTCGCGGGTGCGGCCGCCGCGGTCGTGCTGGGGCTGGTGCCGGTGGTGGTCGCTGTGGTGGGCAGTGGCGTTGGGGCCGAGGTCGGTTCCGGGGCCGCGCACCGGCCGATCGGGTGGGTTCTGGCCTGTTGTGTGCTCGGTGTCGGGCTCGAGGGAGCGCTGCTCCGCGCGGGCCGGCGTCGGCAGCGCGGCGTGCTGGTCGTCGCGGCGGTAACGGGGTTGGCCGGTGGCGCCGCGGTGTGGCCGTTCGGGGCCGGCCTGTTCGCGGCAACGGTGGCGCTGGCGTTCGTGCCGGGCGCCATCGCTGACGTTCTCGGTCTCTCGTCACGTGCCCTGTGGGCGCCGGTCGTCGTGTTTCGCGTCCTGGTCGCGGTGGGGCTTCTCGTGCTGCTCCCGGCGACCGACAGCGGCGCCGTGGCGCTGTGGAGCGTCGCCGCCGCGGCGGCAGCGACGGCGCTCACGATCCGCGCCCTGCGCCGTCACCCGTCCCGCCGGGCCGAGCGTCAGCGCGACGGTGCGGCGACCGCAACGGACCAGCGGTGCAGGAGCGCGCGGTAGTGCCCGTTGTCGGTGCGGTGCAGGTCGGCGGGCGCACCCTGCTCGGCGACCTGGCCGCCGGCGAGCACGACGACGTGGTCCGCCTCGGTCGCCAGCCGTAGGTCGTGCGTGATCAGCACCGTCGTTCGTCCGGCCATCAGGCGACGCAGCGGGCCGAGCAGCCGGCGCACCGCGTCGGTGTCCAATCCGGTGGTCGGCTCGTCGAGCACCAGCACCGGCGAGTTCCGGAGTAATGCGCGCGCGATCGCGATCCGCTGCCGCTGACCGCCGGAGAGGAAACGGCCGCGATCCCCCAGCACGGTGTCGTACCCGTCCGAGAGCGCGCGGATGAACAGGTCGGCATCGGCGGCGGTCGCCGCCGCGACGATGTCCGCGTCGGTCGCGTCCGGGCGTCCGAATGCGATGTTCTCGCGGACCGTGCCGTGCAGGATCGTCGTCTCCTGCGGCAGCAACGTGACGTAATTCCGGAGCGCGTCGAGCGAGTAGTCCCGCAGATCGACGCCGTCCAGCAGGAGCTGCCCGGACTCCGGGTCGACGAAGCGCAGCAGCAGCCGGGTGAGCGTCGACTTCCCGGCGCCGCTCGCGCCGACCACGACGACGGTTCGCCCGGCTGGTACCCGCACCGACAGGTCCTCCAGGGCCGGGCGTCCGGCGCCGGGGTAGCGGTACCCGACGCTCCGCAGCTCCAGCTCCCCGCGGACGACGTCGGGCCGGAGCGCCCCCGGGCGGTTGGTCACTTCGGGGGCGGTGTCCAGCAGTTCGGTGATCCTCGCACCGGCGGCGCGCGCTGCGGCGAGGCCCAACGCCAGCTGCCCCAGGCTCTGGACGGGCGGGTAGAGGTAACTGACGAAGCCCGCGAAGGTCAGCAACCCGCCGAGGCTGAGCCGCCCCGCGCCGATCTCCCAGGCGCCCACCCCGACGATCGCCAGCACACACACCGTCTCGACGACGCTCACCAGCGGTCCGTACGCGCCGCTCGTCCGCGCCTGCGCGATCCGGAGCCGCGCCCATCGTCCACCGGCCGCCGCGGCTCGCCCGCTGACCAGCTCTTCCCGGTTGTAGGCCTGCACCAGTGCAACCGCCGAGACGCTCTCCTCGACCACCGCGACCACCTCGCCGTTGGTCTCCCGCTCGTCCTGGGCGACCGCACCGATCCGCCGGGAGAACCGACGCGCGGCGAACCACAGCAGCGGCGCGGCCGCGAACGTCAGCAGCGCGAGCTCCCAGCGCAGGATCAGGGCGGCCACCGCGAACGCGAGCACGCTCAACGCGGCGGAGACCGCCTGCACCGGCCCCGATCCGACGATTTCCTCGACCTCTTCGACGTCGTCGGTCAGCCGGGCGACGAGGTCGCCGTGCTCCATCCGGTCGACGGTGCCGGGGGAGAGCCGGACGACGTGCCCGAACGTGTGGTTCCGGAGCCGGGCCACGAACCGCTCGGCGGCCGCCGCCGACAGCCAGTCCCCGACGAAGTGCGCGAGCCCACCCAGCGCCGCGGCGCCGAGCCAGAACACCGCGAGCGGCACCAGCGCTCCGAGCACACCCGTGGTCAGGACGTCGTCGGTGATTCGGCCGAACACCCACACGCCGGCGAGCTCGCACGCGGTGGCGACCAGGAGCAGGAGCACCGCACCGACCAGTCGCCACCGATCCGGGCGCATCAGCGGCCAGAAGCGGCGGAACAGGGTCAGCGTCTTCTCCGGCGATGCGTCGGTGCCGGTGGATGTCATGGGTGCGGCTTTCTCGAACAATTGCGTGGACGCCGAGCGCGCCGGCGCCGACGGCGGATCTGGCCATCGGCGCCGGCGCTGGCCCGGCTACTCCGAATGCGGCGTCATCGAATTCCGCCGCCCTGGTTCGTCACGTCAGTTGCACGGACGCTTCGTCGTGGTCTGCGCCGCGGTACGACGCTTGGTCTTCCGCTGCGCGGGCGGAGTGGAGGACGGCTTGGCGGTCGTGGGGAGCTGACGAAAACTCATGGTGGGGCGGTCCTTTCGCGGATTGTTGCGGATCGACGGGATGCTCAGCGCGCGGTCGGCGCGGCAGCCGGCTTGCGGGTCTTCTTCGTCGGCTTCGCGGTGGGCTTGCGCTTCTTCGGCTGCGGAACCGGAAGGTGGGAGAAAGCCATGTCGGACTCCTTGATCGTGTATCCAGCGTCGCTCTTTCCGGGCGACTGGAGAAACAATAGGATCGCGATCATCGGTATCCGCTGTTCGTCGGATGAGCATCAATTAGGCGCCGCCGGAATGGCGTCGAGTGCAGGTCCCTAATTGTTTCTTACCGCGCACACGGCGGCTGCTCCAGCGACACTGCTCAGTCCTCGGCGCGACCGGAGTCGCCCCGGAGTCGCTTGGTCTGCGAGCGCCGGGCTTTCTCGCTCAGGCGGCGCTCGACCGAACCGCGGCTCGGCCGGGTGGGACGCCGGGGACGCGGCGGCGGCGCGATCGCCTCGGCCAGCAGCGCGGCGAGCCGTTCCTCCGCAGCCAGGCGGTTCCGGTACTGCGAGCGGTGCTCCGAGGCGGCGACCGTGACCACGCCGTCGACGAGGCGCCCGGCCAGCCGCTCCCGGGCCCGGTCCTTGAGCACCGGACTGAGCGCGGAGCTGCTCTCCAGGTCCCAGGAGAGCTCGACCCGGGAGTCGGCGGTGTTGACCGACTGCCCGCCGGGACCGCTCGACCGGGAGAAACGCCAGTAGAGCTCGGCCTCCGGAACGACGACCGAGCCTCGAACGCGCAGCGGGCCAGGCACGCCTCCAGCATTCCACCCCTGCCCAGCGGTATTCGTGCGCGGCCTGTCGAGCACCCGGCGAGCTAGGTTGGAGATATGCGCGTAGTCATCGCCGGGGGACACGGGAAGATCGCACTGCGGCTGGCGCGGCTGTTGAGCGCGGATGGTGATCAGCCGGTCGGGCTGGTCCGGAATCCCGCCCACGTGGCCGACGTCGAGGCAGCCGGTGCCGAGGCCGTCGTCCTCGACCTGGAGAACGCCTCGGTGGACGAGGTCGCCGCCGTGGTGCGGGGCGCCGACGCGGTCGTGTTCGCAGCCGGTGCGGGGCCGGGTAGCGGCGCGACCCGGAAGGACTCCGTCGACCGCGGGGCCGCCGCGCTGCTCGCCGACGCGGCCGAAGCAGCCGGTGTCGATCGCTATCTGATGGTGTCGTCGATCGGCGCCGACAAGGAACCGCCGGAGGGCACCGACCCGGTCTTCGCCGCCTACCTGCGGGCGAAGAAGGCGGCCGACGACGACCTGCGCGCCCGGGATCTGGCCTGGACGATCATTCGGCCCGGGGCACTCACCGACGAGCAGGGCACCGGACGGGTCGCGCTCGACGTCGAGGTTGAGCGCGGCAGCGTCTCCCGCGACGACGTCGCCGAGGTGCTGCTGGCGGCCCTGCGTCGCCCGTTCACCGCCGGACTGACGTTGGAACTGGTCTCCGGCACGGTGCCGATCGTTCCGGCGCTCACCGACGCCGCCGGCGACCGCGACTGACCACCGGGCTCGGTCCACGCGGCGTCGCCGCACGGGAGCCCGGCGCGCGCGGCCGGGTTATGCGGTGCGGGACGTCCGGCCCCGCGCCGTAGGATGCAGCGAGTATTGCTCAATCGAGGGGAAGCATTCGCATGCCCGCCATCTCCCGCGAGGAGGTAGCGCACCTCGCCCGGCTCGCCCGGCTCGCGGTCACCGACGACGAGTTGGACATGTTCGCGGGTCAGCTCGACATCATCCTCGGCGCGGTCGCCCGCGTCGGCGAGGTCGCCGCTGACGACATCCCGCCGACCAGCCACGCGGTGCCGCTCACGAACGTGCTCCGGGCCGACGAAATCCGGCCTTCCATCGACCGGGAGATGGTGCTGCTCGCCGCCCCCGCGGCCGAGGACGGCCGCTTCCGGGTCCCGCGCATCCTGACCGAGGAGGAGTGAGGATGCCCGACGACCTGACCCGTCTGACCGCCGCCGAGACCGCCGCGAAGATCGCGTCCGGCGACGTCTCCGCGGTCGAAGTCACCCGCGCCCACCTCGACCGGATTCGCGCCGTCGACGACGACGTCCGCGCGTTCCTGGTCGTGGACTCCGACGGTGCGCTGGATTGCGCCCAGGCGGTGGACGAGCACCGCGCGAACGGTGAGCAGCTTTCGCCGCTGGCAGGCGTACCCCTGGCATTGAAGGACGTGGTCGTCACCCGCGGCCTGCAGACGACCTCGGGATCGAAGATCCTCGAGGGCTGGGTTCCGCCGTACGACGCGACGATCACGCGCAAGATGCGCGAGGCCGGAATCGTCATCCTCGGCAAGGCCAACATGGACGAGTTCGCGATGGGCTCGTCCACCGAGAACTCCGCGTACGGCGCGAGCCGCAACCCGTGGGACCTGACCCGCACGCCGGGTGGGTCTTCCGGCGGCTCCAGCGCTGCGGTGGCCGCGTTCGAGGCGCCGATCGGTATCGGCACCGACACCGGTGGCTCGATCCGCCAGCCCGCTGCGGTGACCGGCATCGTCGGCCACAAGCCCACGTACGGCGGGGTGTCGCGGTACGGGCTGATCGCGTTCTCGTCCTCACTCGACCAGGCCGGTCCGTTCGGCCGCACGGTGCTCGACACCGCGCTGCTGCACGAGGTCATCGCCGGGCACGACCCGATGGACTCCACCAGCTTGGACGTGCCGGTGCCGCCGGTCGTCGCGGCGGCCCGCGAGGGTGCGCACGGTGACCTGGCCGGGCTGACCGTCGGCGTGGTCAAGGAACTGGGTGGCGAGGGCTACGAGCCGGGCGTCGAGGCGGCCTGCCGGGCGGCATACGCGAAGCTCGAGGAGATGGGCGCGAAGGTCGTCGAGGTCTCCTGCCCGCACTTCGGGTACGCGCTGGCGGCCTACTACCTGATCGCCCCCAGCGAGGCGTCGTCCAACCTGGCGCGGTTCGACGCGGTCCGGTACGGCCTGCGGGTCGGCGACGACGGCGTCCGCGGTCTGGAAGAGGTCATGTCGCTGACCCGGGAAGCCGGGTTCGGGCCCGAGGTCAAGCGGCGCATCATGATCGGGACGTACGCCCTGAGCTCCGGCTACTACGACGCGTACTACGGGCAGGCGCAGAAGGTCCGGACGCTGATCAGCCGGGACTTCGCCGCCGCCTTCGAGACCTGCGACGTACTGGTCAGCCCGACGACGCCGACCGTGGCGTTCAAGCTGGGCGAGCGGGTGGACGACCCGATGGCGATGTACGCGTCCGACCTGTGCACGCTGCCCGCGCCGCTGGCCGGGCTACCGGCGATCTCGGTGCCGGCGGGCCTGGCCCCCGCTCCGGGCGGCGGTAACGACCTGCCGGTGGGTCTGCAGATCATGGCTCCGGCGTTGGCCGACGACCGCTGCTACCGGGTCGCGGCCGCGATCGAGGCGGCGCTGGGCGGTCCGCTCGCCGACCGCGCGCCCGTTCTGGAGGGGACGAAGTGACGGTCACCGCTGTGGGGTTCGAGGACGTCGTCACGCGTTACGAGCCGGTGATCGGGCTGGAGACGCACGTCGAGCTCGGCACCAACACGAAGATGTGGTGCAGCTGCGCCACGACGTTCGGCGCCGAGCCGAACACCCAGGTCTGCCCGGTCTGCCTCGGACTGCCCGGCTCGCTGCCCGTCGTCAACGGCGCCGCGGTCGAGGCGACGATCCGGATCGGACTCGCGCTCAACTGTTCGATCGCGAGCTGGTGCCGGTTCGCGCGGAAGAACTACTTCTACCCGGACATGCCGAAGAACTACCAGATCAGTCAGTACGACGAGCCGATCTGCGTCAACGGCTACCTCGACGTGGACGTCGACGGCGAGACCGTCCGGGTGGAGATCGAGCGGGTCCACATGGAGGAGGACACCGGTAAGACGCTGCACGTCGGCGGCTCCACCGGTCGGATCCACGGGGCCACCCACTCGCTCGTCGACTACAACCGGGCCGGGATTCCGCTGGTCGAGATCGTCACCAAGCCGGTCACCGGCACCGGCGCCCGCGCCCCGGAGGTGGCCCGCGCGTACGTCACCGCGCTGCGCGACGTCATCCGCGGCCTGGACGTGTCCGACGTCCGCATGGAGCAGGGCTCGATGCGCTGCGACGTGAACACGTCGTTGAACCGGCACGGGGAACCCTGGGGCACCCGGACCGAGACGAAGAACGTCAACTCGCTGCGCTCGGTGGAGCGGGCGGTGCGCTCGGAGATGATCCGCCAGGCCGGTGTGCTCGACGCCGGGCGCAAGGTCACCCAGGAGACGCGCCACTTCCACGAGGACACCGGGGAGTCGACGCCGGGCCGCAGCAAGGAGGAGGCGACCGACTACCGGTACTTCCCCGAGCCCGACCTGGTGCCGATCGCGCCGGACCCGGCGTGGGTGGAGGAGCTGCGCAAGACGTTGCCGGAGCCCCCGGCGGAGCGTCGGAAGCGAATTCAGCAAGCCTGGGGCGTGTCCGACCACGACTGGGCGTCGGTGGTGAACGCGGGCGCCGTCGAGCTGATCGAGGCCACGATCGCCGCCGGTGCGTCGCCGGAGTCCGCCCGCAAGTGGTGGATGGGCGAGCTCGCCCGCCGGGCGAACGAGACCGGCACCGAGCTCGACGCCTTGGCGATCACGCCCGTGCAGGTGGCGGGCGTTCAGGCTCTGGTGGACGCCGGACGCATCAACGACAAGCTGGCGCGGCAGGTGCTGGACGGCGTCCTGGCCGGTGAGGGATCGCCGGAGGAGGTCGTCGCGGCGCGCGGGCTGGAGGTCGTGAGCGACACCGGGGCGCTCGGTGCCGCGGTGGACGAGGCGATCGCCGCCAACCCGGACGTCGCGGAGAAGGTGCGCAGCGGCAAGGTCGCGGCGGCCGGTGCTCTCGTCGGCGCCGTAATGAAGGCGACCAAGGGCCAGGCCGACGCCAAGACCGTTCGCGAGCTGATTCTCGAGCGCTTGGGCGCTTCCTGACCCTGCTCCGTTCAGCGGCCCCCGCTCCTGGCGGGGGCCGCTGCGTTTCTCGGGCCGGATCGCGGAGCCGCGCACGGTTGCGTCCCCTATGGGGGAGAAGACTGTGCACGGCTCGCGGCGGTGGCGCGGCTCCGGCTAGCCGGCCAGGGCGTTGAGCGCGAGGTCGACGTCGGCCTCGGTCGTGTAGAGGTGGCACGAGAAGCGCACCGCGCCGGCGCGGATCGCGGTCCGGATGCCGGCGGCACGAAGCCGCTCCTGACCGGCCGCGTCGACCGGCGCGGACACGATCGCCGACGCGCCCGGCGGCAACCCGAGCCCGGCGCGCAGCCGGTTCGCCAGCGCGACGTCGTGCGCGTGCACCTCGTCGGCGTCCAGGTCGGCCAGCAACGACAGCGACGTCGCCGTCCCGACCCAGGAGAACCAGGCCGGTGACGTGTCGAACCGGCGAGCGTCCGACGCCAGCCGGAGCGGCAGCCCGTAGATCGACGCCCAGATGTCCGCCCCGGCGTACCAGTTGGCGGCGTGCGGGACGAGCGAGTCGAGCCGGTCCGGGCGGACGACCAGGAATGAACTGCCGCGCGGCGACAGCAGCCACTTGTACGCACCGCAGACGGCATAGTCGACCCAGGTGAGATCCAGCGGCAGCCACCCGGTCGCCTGGGTGGTGTCGAGCAACAGTTGGGCACCCGTCGCCTCGACCGCCGTTCGGAGCGCGGCGAGGTCGAGCAGCGCGCCGTCGGCTGACTGCACCGCGCTCACCGCGACCAGCGCCGTGCTCTCCCGGACCTCGCCCGGCAGCGACGCCAGCGGCACCGACCGCAGCGTGACCCCGCGGCCGGCCTGCGCCGCGAACGGGAACAGCAGCGACGTGAAGTCGTCGTCGGCGACCAGCACCTCGGCGCCGTCCGGCACGGCCGCCGCGATCAGGCCGACGAGCGGTGACACCGTCGCACCCGCCGCGACCGACGAGGCCGGTACCCCAGCGATCCGGGCGAAGGCCTCCCGGGCCCCTACCACCGAGACGTCGAAGTCACCGGCGGTGGCGCGCCCGTAGGACCACGCGTCGACCGCGGCGCGGACGGCGTCGACGGTCGCGCGGGGTGGAGCGCCGAGGCTGGCCGTATTGAAGAAGCCGGGGTCCGGTGTGAACTGGTCCCGGACGGTGTCGAGGCGGAGAACGCTGGTAGTCACGACATCTGACGCTAGCGGGCGTAACGGTGGGCGAACCGGGCCATCGGCGCCGGAAGTGGCCTGGTTACGACGGGAAGCGGGCCGCCCACTCCTCGGGCGGCAGATCCGCCGAGCGGATCAGCGTCGCGAGCGTCCGGTACCAGCCGCAGAGCAGCACGATCTCGATGATCTGGGCGGAGCTCCGGACGGCCGCCAACTCGTCGAGCACGGTCGCGCTCAGGCGGCCGTCGTCGAGCAGCTCGTCCGCGGCCCGGACCAGCAGCCCCTGCACCGGATCCGGGAAGTCGTCCGGACCGCCGTGCACGCTGGCGCGCAGCACCGCCGCGGAGAGCCCGGCGATCGGCGCCTGTACCACCGCGTGGATGCCCCACTCGTACTCCGCGTCCAGGCGGGCGGTCACGCGTGCGATGAGCAGTTCCCGGTCGGCCGCCGGTAAGAGGCCGTGGTTGAGCAGCCCGGATGCCATCGGCCGGACCCGATCGCAGAGGTCCTCGTGTACGGCGAGCAGGCGGAACAGCGCCAGCGGCGGTGCATCGAAGCCCGGCGGCATCCACTTCTCCAAAAAGCGGGCGACCTCCGGCGGGTACGGCGGTTCCATCGGCGCGAGCGTCATGAGCATCCTTCCGATACGAATTCAGTAGCGCTATGGAATTAGTAGCATGGCGGGGTGACTGAGCGCACCCCACTTCCCGGCACCCCACTTCCCGGCACCCCACTTCCCGGCACCCCACTTCCCGGCACCCGGGTTCGCGGCTCGGCGACCGGACGGCCGGTCATGGCGTTGCTCGACCTGCTCGGTCGACGCTGGACCTTGCGAGTGCTCTGGGAGCTGCGGGACGAGCCGCTCGGCTTCCGGGCGCTCCAGGCGGCGTGCGACCGGATGAGCCCGACCGTGCTCGCCACCCGACTCGGCGAACTCCGGACGGCGGGGTTGGTCGCCACCGACGACGCCGGCGTCAACCGCCTGACGCCCCTCGGGGCGCAGCTGATGACCGCGCTCGGCCCACTCCGCGACTACGCCGACACGTGGGCCGAGGCGCTCGCCGGTCCACCGCACTGACCCCGGGAGCACGTGGCCCCCGGAGCACGCGACTCCAAGTGGACGCTACGCGCGCCCCCGTAGCGTCCACTTGGCGTCAGCCAGAAAGATTTCGGTCACCGCAACCCTCGCCGCGGCCGCCGCGTGACAAGTGTTCGTCAACAACCAACCAAGGGAACTGGTGTGACGGCCCCTAGTAGCGCGGAGCGCGAGTTCGACGAGTTCTACGCCCGACACTTCGCGGGCATCGGTACCCAGATCGCGGCCTACCTCGGAGATCGGGCCGAGGCCGAGGACATCACCCAGGAAGCGTTCGCCCGCGCCTGGCGTCGCTGGTCGCGGGTGTCCGGCTACGGCGACCCGGTCGCCTGGGTGCGCACGGTGGCCTACCGGCTGGCGATCAGCCGCTGGCGGCGGGTCCGCGTCGCGTTCGCTCACCGGCGTCAGCAGCGAGCGGAGCCGATACCGGGTCCGGACGCCGCGTGGCTGGACCTGGTCGCGGCCCTCGCCACGCTGCCGCCGACCCAGCGTCGGGCCATCGTCCTGCATTACCTGGGTGACCTCCCCATCGAGGAGATCGCCGACCGCGAAGGCGTTCCGGTCGGCACCGTCAAGTCCTGGCTCCACCGCGCCCGCGGCCGGTTGGCGACCCACCTCGGACCTGACGAGATCGCCCACACCGACCGAGAGAGGGTCCTTCGTGAACACTGATCAGCTCGGCGCTCGAATGGCGTCGTTCCGCGCGTCCACCGCGCCGACCATGACGGGGCCGGGCGGCGCCACCGTCCGCGCCGCGGTCCGCCGGCAGCGGCGGCGCACAGCGGTCGTCAGCGTCGCCGCGGCGGTGCTCGCGCTGGCCGGGGCGAGCGCGCTCGTGATCGGACCCGGCCAGCAGACGGACCAGCTGGTTCCGGCGACCGCGTCGTCGTCGGAGTCCACGACCACGAACCCGAACCCGAGCCAGGACGACGACGCCTGGAAGCAGTCGGTCCGCTCCGCGCGCGTGGACCTCGGCACGAAGGCGGACGCGAGCTGCCGAGGGCCGGTCGTGACGTTCCAGGACGGAAAGGCGGCCGTGACCTACGAAGGTCGCAAATTCGCCTACGTCGTCACCGACGGCCCGATGCTCAGCGCCGACCTCAACCAGGACGGCACCCCCGAGTACCTGGTCACGCTGTCGTGCGCGATGACGGCATTCCCCACCCCGTGTGTGCCGGATTCCGAGACGAACTGCGATCCGAACGTGAAGAAGTCGCTCGCGCCGCCCCTCGAGCAACTGTTCGTGCTGAGCGGAGGGCCGGACGAGTTCACCGCGATCGCCGGTATCCATGCCTTCTCGCGGTATCCCGAGAACTCGGCCGTTCCGATTGACGTGAGGATCGCCGACGACGGCCTGATCAGTATCACGAACGATCAAGACCCGGGACGCGTCTGGACGTGGCGTTACCGGGACGGAGACATGGTCAGGGTCCAGGACTAGGGCGTCGGGGTCGGTGAACCCGTCGGCGTCGTCGGGGACGGCGACGGGAGCACCGGTGCGGTGTTCGGCGGCGTCGATGGGGTCACGGTGACCGTGCCGCTCGGCGTCGCGGTCACCGTCGCCGACGGCTCCGTCGGCCCTGCGTTCCTCTCGCCGATGATCACCCGGCGCAGCTCCACCTGCGACTGCCCGGCGCCGCTGACCGTGATCTCGTCGTACGCCTTGAGCGCGCCGTCCTGGGCGAAGTAGAGCACGGTCATCTGGAACGACTTCGGCGTGTCGCCCTCGAAACCCCGCAGCCCCGCCGCGCCGGTGGACCCCTCGATCATCAGCCGGGTGTCCTTGTCGAGCGCCTCGACCTTCCGCTGGTGCGTGTGCCCGGCGAGGATCAGCGGCCCACGCTCCTTCAGCGGCTCGGCCGCGGCCGGCTCGTGGACCATCATGATGTCCACGGACTTCTCGTTCTCCCGGTTGTACCGCAGCACCGTGTCCGAGAGTGCCTCACCGGCCTCCGCCTCGACGTCCTTGCCCGCGTCGTCGTCGCCGGTGGACTTGTCGGGTGTGAACCGGCTGCTGCCGACGCCCGCCACGACCAGCCCGGCGACGGTCCGCACCTGGTCGTCGAGGACCACGGCGTTCGGGTTGGCGGCCACCGCCGTCGCCACTTCGGCGGAGTCGTGGTTGCCGCGGATGAACACGTACGGCACCTTCAGCGCGGCGACGTTCTGCGCGTACAGGTTCGCCTCGGCGGCACTGCCCCAGTCGGTGAGGTCGCCGGTGTCGAGCACCGCGTTGACCTGGAACTGACTGCCGATCGTCCCGATCACGCTCCAGGCGGTGGGATTGTTGTGCAGGTCGCTGACGTGCATCATCCGGATCGTGTTCGGGTCCGGCTGGTAGGTCGGCAGCGTCGAGACCGCCTCGTAGACCTTGCTCATGTTGGTCAGGATCTGGACCAGCTGACCCTGGTACTGGCCGTAGTTGTCGTAGATCGATCGGGCGTCACCGATCAGCGCCGGGACGTTGGTCAGCAGCCCTTCGTAGCGAGGCTGACTCAGGCTGCTGGGGTTGACGGTCGCGGCCGCCAGGCCACCGCTGCCCCCGAGCAGCACCAGCGCGACCCCGCCGGTGATCAGCGTCTTCCGGACGCTCCGGAACGCCACCGCACCGAGCAGCAACGCACCCAGCACCCCGGCCCCGACCGAGCGCAGCGCGAGCGTCGTCACCGCCGACCGGATGTCGTCGGTGGTCAGGTCGGTGGCCTCCTCGATCCGCGCGGGGTCGGCGATCAGTTGCCTGGTCTCCGACTCGTTCAGCCCGTCGACCCGGGCGACCAGCCGGATCGGTCCGCGGTGGCTGTCCACCGAGATCGCGCCGAGCGGCGGGATCCGGAGCTGGGAGCCGCCGGTCAGCGACGGCTGCGCCGCCAGCTGCATCTGGAACGGCCCGATCTCCACCTCGGCACGGCCACCGAGCTGCAGCCCGAGCGTTGCGCCGATCAGCGCGATCAGGAAGATCGCTGCGCTCGTGCGCAGCCAGCGCGGTCCGCTCAGTCGGCTCAGTCGGCTCCTGCCGTGCGTCGGTGCGTCGGTTTCCCCGTCATCCGCAGCGGACGCCGTCCCGCGGGCGGTTTCTCCGGCCGGCGCCGTCCCGCCCTCCCGCGCCGTCCCGCCATCCCGCGTCGGCTCGCCGTCCCGGGTGGCGGCACCGTCGGGGGGCTCGGGAGGCGTCGCCGCGTCCGACGGCTTCGCGCCCCCGGGATGCTTCCCGGGGGCCTCGTCGCGGTCGTCGCCGGTCGTCGGAATCGAGTCAGAACCCACGAAGCATTCTCATTACCGAAGTTGCCCGTCGGCTAACCCTGCACGGAGTGTCAGATCACGTCCACGCCGCTGGACCCCGGCGGAATGATCCGCAGGATGCGGTCGTCGTCCACGGTGGGGTCACCGCGCCCGTCGCGGTTCGACGTCGCCACCCACACCGATCCGTCCGGCGCCGACACGACCGTGCGCAGCCGCCCGTACCGGTTCTGCAGCGTCGCGCGCGGATCACCCACCACGGTGCCGTTCTCCGGATCGAGCGTCACGACCCACAGCCGCTTGCCCTTCAACGCGGCGACCAGCAGGTTCGACCCCACGATCACCGCGCCGCTCGGCGACGCCTCGTCCGTCGTCCAGGTCAGCACCGGGTTGGTGAAGCGGCGGTCGTTGCCCTTGCCCTCCACCGTGGGCCAGCCGTAGTTGCCGCCCTTGGTGATGAGGTTGACCTCGTCCCACTCGTTCTGGCCGAACTCGGTCGCCCACAGCCGCTTCTTCGAGTCCCACGCCAGACCCTGGACGTTCCGGTGACCGCGCGACCAGACCAGCGAGTTCGGGTACGGGTTGCCCGGCGCGGCCTTACCGGCCGTCGTCATCCGCAGGATCTTGCCGCCCAGGCTCTTCAGGTCCTGCGATAGGCCTCGCTCCGAGGCGTCGCCGGTGCCTGCGTAGAGGTAGCCGTCCGGGCCGAACGCGAGCCGTCCTCCGTTGTGGATGCCGGAGACCGGAATCCCGGTCACGATCGGCTGCGGCTCCTCGCCCAGCCGCAGCGACGCGATCCGGTTGTCGCTCCGGGTCGTGTAGTAGATGAAGACGGTCTTGTCGGTCTCGTACTTCGGCGAGACCGAGATGCCGAGCAGGCCGCCTTCACCGCCGGAGTAGGCGTCGTTGATCGTCTGGATGGGGGTCACCCGGCCGCCGGGGGTGACCCGGAGGATGCGTCGGGTATCCCGCTCGGTGACTACCGCGTTACCGTCGGGGAGGAATGCCACGCCCCACGGCACCTGCAGGTTCTTCGCCAGCACCTGGACGCCGACCCCGTCGTCCTCGGCGGAGCCGCCGGGTGCCGTCGGGGACGCGCTGGGGGTCGGCAGGTTGGGTGACTCGCCGCTCTCGGTCTCGTCCGGCGCGCCGAGCGAGCATCCGGTCAGCGCGAGGACGAGGGACGTCGCCAGCAGAACCAACGCACGGCGTCGCCGTATGGGCCCGGACATGGCACGAGCCTAACCGGGGACCTCCACTGCCGTCGGTCACGCCTCGGCTACGAACGCCTGTGCGGAAGCGGCCGACGGCGGCGCGCGGTCAGGCGTCCGGAGTGGGCTTGGCGGGGGAGACCGAAGCGATCAGCCGGGGGAGCGTCGCCGGAGTAACGGCGGGTAGCCGCAGGACGCCGGCACCGGCGGCCTCGGTCAGCTGTACCGATACACGTCCGCGTGCGGAGATGAACCCCTCGATCTCGTCCCAGCGCAGGGTGCGGTGGCCGAACGGACGCCGGATCGTGAGGTGGTCGGCGTCGACGTCGACCCCGGTACGGAGCGCCCACCAGAGCGCCGCGATCGGGATCAGCATGACCGGGGCGTAGATCCACGCCTGTCCGGCGATCGTGAACGCGCCGACCGCCGTCAGGAAGACCGCGGCGATCGTGGCGAAGCTCTGCCGGAACCGGACGCGGATCGGTCGGGTCGGGGTCTGCGTGGTCACGCCTCCATTCTCGCAGGTTCCCGGTGTTGGGGCGCAGTCCGCTCCGCGTCCCGACGCTCCCACCAGCCCCGTCGGCCTCGGAGCGCCCGCGGGCCCCGAGGCGGCACGGGCGCCCGGAGACGATCGGCATTGCCGCAGTGCGAAGGGCGGCGGCGTAGGCTCTGAACACCGCGCCCGCCCGCCTGTCCGGGTCGTCGTCCCGACGGCACCCATCCGGTGCCCTCCGCCGCCACCGCGGCCCCGGCCCACGGACGCTCCCCCGCCGGCGGTCGGTCGGCCCGCGCCGGCCGTCCGCTCATCCGCGCCTTCCCCGGAAGGCCCTGCCGAGGAAACCGAATGACCCAGGAACACCCTTCGAACTCTTTTCAACCCCCGGCCTCACCTGAGGGCGAGCGACCTCAGCAGGCGCCGGTCGAAAAGAATTCGCTCAAGCCACGCAGCACCGATGTGACCGACGGCCTGGAGAAGGCCGCCGCGCGCGGCATGCTCCGCGCGGTCGGCATGAAGGACGAGGACTTCGCCAAGCCGCAGATCGGCGTCGCCTCGTCGTGGAACGAGATCACTCCGTGCAACCTCTCGCTGGACCGGCTGGCGAAGGCCTCCAAGGAGGGCGTGCGCGCCGCCGGTGGCTTCCCGATGGAGTTCGGCACGATCTCGGTGTCCGACGGCATCTCGATGGGCCACGTCGGCATGCACTACTCGCTGGTCAGCCGCGAGGTCATCGCCGACTCCGTCGAGGTCGTCATGCAGGCCGAGCGGCTGGACGGCAGCGTCCTGCTGGCCGGCTGCGACAAGTCCCTGCCCGGCATGCTCATGGCCGCGGCCCGCCTCGACCTGGCGTCGGTGTTCCTCTACGCCGGTTCCACGCTGCCGGGCAAGATCGACGGCCGTACGGTCACCGTCATCGACGCGTTCGAGGCCGTCGGCGCGTGCGCTCGCGGGCTCATCAGCCGTGAGGAGGTCGACCGGGTCGAGCGGGCGATCTGTCCCGGCGAGGGTGCCTGTGGCGGCATGTACACGGCGAACACGATGGCCAGCGCCGCGGAGGCGCTCGGGATGTCGCTGCCGGGCTCGGCGGCGCCGCCCGCGCCGGACCGTCGTCGCGACACCTACGCCGTGAAGTCGGGCGAGGCCGTGATCAACCTGATCAAGAACGGCATCACCGCTCGCCAGATCATGACCCGCGAGGCGTTCGAGAACGCGATCACGCTGGTCCAGGCGCTCGGCGGCTCGACCAACGCGGTGCTGCACCTGATGGCGATCGCGCACGAGGCGAAGGTCGACATCACGCTGGAGGACTTCAACCGGATCGGTCAGCGCACCCCGCACCTGGCCGACGTGAAGCCGTTCGGGCAGTACGTGATGACCGACGTCGACGAGATCGGCGGCGTCCCGGTCGTGATGAAGGCGCTGCTCGACGCCGGCCTCCTGCACGGCGACTGCCTCACCGTGACCGGTAAGACGCTGGCCGAGAACCTCGCCGACATCGCGCCGCCGGACCCGGACGGCAAGATCATCCACGCGATGAGCAACCCGATCCACCCGGTCGGCGGCATCACGGTCCTGCGGGGCTCGCTGGCGCCCGACGGTGCGGTGCTCAAGTCGGCCGGCATCGAGTACGAGGTCTTCGAGGGCACCGCTCGCGTCTTCGAGGGCGAGCAGGCCGCGATGGACGCGGTCACCCACAACACCCTGAAGAAGGGTGACGTGATCGTGATCCGTAACGAGGGCCCGAAGGGTGGGCCGGGCATGCGCGAGATGCTCGCGGTGACCGGGGCGATCAAGGGCGCCGGTCTCGGCAAGGACGTCCTGCTGCTCACCGACGGGCGGTTCTCCGGCGGCACCACCGGACCGTGCATCGGGCACGTCGCGCCAGAGGCCGCGCACGGCGGCCCGATCGCGCTGGTGCACGAGGGCGACCGGATCCGGCTCGACCTCAACGCCCAGACGCTCGACCTGCTGGTCGACGAGCGCGAGCTGGAGCGGCGTCGGTCGGAGTGGAAGCCGCTGCCGCCGGCGTACGAGACCGGCGTGCTCGCGAAGTACGCCAAGCTCGTCGGCTCCGCCGCCACCGGCGCCGTCTGCGGCTGACACCGGCTTCGACAGCATCTGGACGCTACGCCCCGCGGCGTAGCGTCCAGATGCTGTTCGTCACCGCAGGCGGGCGGCGCCGCGCGACCCGTGAGACCACAGAGTGGGATGGGTTTGACGCGCCGTGGAACACGGCATAGCGTGGCCAACGTGCGATCCACCCTGATTCTCGTACTCAGCTAGCGCGTCGACCCAGCACCTCGTCGACGCGCTCACCCCCCGTGCCACCGGCACGAGGGGTTTTTTGTTGCCCGAGAACTTGAAGACAGCTCCGCAGCGCACCGCTACACGAAGAGGCCATGCCATGAACGCACCAGCCACCCCGCCGGCCCACGAATCGGTCACGGGTGCCCAGTCGCTCGTCCGCTCCCTGGAGGCGGTCGGCGCCGAGGTGGTCTTCGGCATCCCGGGCGGCGCCATTCTTCCCGCCTACGACCCGCTGTACGACGCCCCCGGCGTCCGGCACATCCTGGTCCGGCACGAGCAGGGGGCCGGGCACGCCGCCGAGGGTTACGCGCAGGCCACCGGCAAGGTCGGCGTCTGCATGGCGACGTCCGGACCGGGCGCGACGAACCTCGTCACGCCGATCGCCGACGCCTACATGGACTCGGTGCCGATCGTCGCGATCACCGGCCAGGTGCCCAGCGCGGCCATCGGCACGGACGCGTTCCAGGAAGCTGACATCTGCGGCATCACGCTGCCGATCACCAAGCACAACTTCCTGGTCAAGCACGCCGAGGAGATCCCGCAGGTCATCGCCGAGGCGTTCCACCTGGCGGGTACCGGCCGCCCCGGCCCGGTCCTGGTCGACCTGCCGAAGGACATCCTGCAGGCGCAGACCCGGTTCTCCTGGCCGCCGCAGCTGAGCCTGCCCGGCTACCGCCCGACCGTGCACCCGCACGGCAAGCAGGTCCGGGAAGCCGCCCGCCTGCTGACCACCGCCAAGCGCCCGGTGCTCTACGTCGGCGGCGGCGTGCTGAAGGCGCGGGCGTCCGGCGAGCTGAAGGTGCTGGCCGAGCTGTCCGGCGCGCCGGTCGTCACCACGCTGATGGCGCGCGGCGCGTTCCCCGACAGCCACCCGCAGCACCTGGGCATGCCCGGCATGCACGGCTCGGTCGCCGCGGTCACGTCGCTGCAGAAGGCCGACCTGATCGTCGCGCTGGGCGCGCGCTTCGACGACCGCGTCACCGGCAACCTGGACAGCTTCGCGCCGCACGCGACGATCGTCCACGCCGACATCGACCCGGCCGAGATCAGCAAGAACCGCACCGCCGACGTGCCGATCGTCGGCGACGCCCGCGAGGTCATCGCCGAGCTGGTCGTGGCGCTGCAGGCCGAGCACCAGGCCGGCCACCGCGGTGACCTGGACCCCTGGTGGGCGCAGCTGAACAAGACCCGCGAAACCTATCCGCTGGGTTACGACGAGAGCCCCGATGGCACGCTGGCACCCCAGTACGTCATCGAGCGGCTGGGGAAGATCTCCGGACCGGAGACGATCTTCGCCGCGGGCGTGGGCCAGCACCAGATGTGGGCCAGCCAGTTCATCTCGTACGAGAACCCGTACACCTGGCTGAACTCCGGCGGCGCCGGGACGATGGGCTACGCCGTCCCGGCCGCGATGGGCGCCAAGGTCGGTAAGCCCGACACCACCGTGTGGGCGATCGACGGCGACGGCTGCTTCCAGATGACCAATCAGGAACTGGCCACCTGCGCCCTGGAGGGCATCCCGATCAAGGTCGCCGTCATCAACAACGGCAACCTGGGCATGGTGCGGCAGTGGCAGACGCTGTTCTACGACCAGCGCTACTCGAACACCGACCTGAAGACCCACAAGCAGCGGGTGCCCGACTTCGTGAAGCTGGCCGACGCGCTGGGCTGCGTCGGGCTGCGCTGCGAAACGGCCGGCGACGTCGACGCGACGATCGAGAAGGCGATGGAGATCAACGACCAGCCGGTCGTCATCGACTTCGTGGTCGGCAAGGACGCGATGGTCTGGCCGATGGTCGCGGCCGGTACCAGCAACGACGACATCATGGCCGCCCGTGACGTCCGCCCCGTGTGGGGCGAGGACCAGGTCTGAGGGGACCGGACAAACACATGAGCAAGCACACTCTCTCGGTGCTGGTCGAGAACAAGCCGGGCGTCCTCGCCCGGGTGTCCGGCCTGTTCAGCCGGCGCGGGTTCAACATCCACTCGCTCGCGGTCGGGCCGACCGAGCACCCCGACATCTCCCGGATGACCGTGGTCGTGACGGTGGAGGGGCTCGCCCTCGAACAGGTCACCAAGCAGCTGAACAAGCTGGTCAACGTGATCAAGATCGTCGAGCTCGACACCTCGGTGTCGGTCCAGCGCGAGCTGATGCTCGTCAAGGTCCGCACCGACCCGCAGACCCGCTCGCACGTGCTCGAGACCGTCGAACTGTTCCGGGCCCACGTGGTCGACGTCTCCACCGACTCGGTCACGGTCGAAGCCACCGGTACCGCCGAGAAGCTCGAGGCGCTCGTCCGGGTGCTGGAGCCGTTCGGAATCAAGGAGATGGTTCAGTCCGGCATGGTCGCGATCGGGCGGGGACCCCGGTCGATCGCGGCGCCCTCAGTGGCATTGCGTAGCGTCGAGCGCAGCGCCTGAGCGCTTCAGGCACACAGCGCCTGACCTGGTCAGGCACCGCATCACCCATATCCGAAAGGACAGAACTCCAGTCATGGCCTCTGAAAACCTCCGCGCCGAGCTCTTCTACGACGACGACGCGGACCTGTCGATCATCCAGGGCCGCAAGGTCGCCGTGCTCGGCTACGGCAGCCAGGGTCACGCCCACGCGCTGAGCCTGCGTGACTCCGGCGTCGACGTCCGCGTCGGCCTGCCGGAGGGCTCCAAGAGCCGCCCGAAGGCGGAGGAGGCCGGCCTGCGCGTCGTCACCCCGGCCGAGGCCAGCGCCGAGGCGGACGTGATCATGGTGCTCGCTCCGGACACCGCGCAGCGCACGATCTACGCGAACGACATCGCCCCGAACCTGAAGGATGGCGACGCCCTGCTCTTCGGGCACGGCCTCAACATCCGGTACGACCTGATCAAGCCCCCGGCGGGCGTCGACGTCGCCCTGATCGCGCCGAAGGGCCCCGGTCACCTCGTTCGTCGGCAGTTCGTCGACGGCAAGGGCGTTCCGGTGCTGGTCGCGGTCGAGCAGGACGCCTCAGGCAACGCGCTGGCGCTCGCGCTGTCCTACGCGAAGGCGATCGGCGGCACCCGCGCCGGCGCGATCAAGACCACGTTCACCGAGGAGACCGAGACCGACCTGTTCGGCGAGCAGGCGGTCCTCTGCGGCGGCGTGGAGGAGCTGGTCAAGGCCGGCTTCGAGACGCTGACCCAGGCCGGCTACCAGCCGGAGGTCGCGTACTTCGAGTGCCTCCACGAGCTGAAGCTGATCGTCGACCTCATGTACGAGGGCGGCATCGCGCGGATGAACTACTCGGTCAGCGACACCGCCGAGTACGGCGGCTACGTCTCCGGGCCGCGGGTCGTCACCGCCGAGACGAAGAAGGCCATGAAGCAGGTGCTCACCGAGATCCAGGACGGGACCTTCGCCCGCAACTGGATCGCCGAGGACGAGAACGGCCGGGCGAACTTCCACAAGCTGCGCGAGGAGAACGCCGCCGACCCGATCGAGGTCGTCGGCAAGGAGCTGCGCGGCTTGATGTCGTGGGTAGACCGTCCCATCACCGAAACCGCTTGAGTGGGCGGCCCGCTGAGAGCGACGGATGACAGGCGAGCGAGCCTCCTTGTGACGGCCCCCTGATGTCACGGCGTCGGCTCGCTCGACTGTCNAAGCAACTGCGCGCGCCTGGCGGCGCTCGACAAGTGAGCGCGCCTGCGCCTGCGGCAACTAAGCGTGGTGTGGGCGAGCGCCCGCACCACGCTTAGTTGCCGCAGGCCTCGGCGACTCGAGTTCGGTGCATTACGACGAGCGTTACGCCGCCGACGAGCGTGAGGGCGAGCGCGCCGGCTCCGGTGGGGTCGAGGATGCCGTCGACGCCTCGGGTGAGCGCGCCCACCGCCGGCCACCCGGCGAGCACCACCGTGCACAGCCCGGCCGTCATCAGGCGCCGTGGCTCCTCGGTCGCTCCGTGGTACGCGCGTTTCCACGCCGCCCGTGCCCCGACCGCGGCGATCGCGGCGAGCAGCAGGACGCCGAGCACGACCATGCCGAGTGCGATCCCGTCGCCGACGGCGGCCGGTGGGGAGCCGGTGAACGCCGGGAGGACGAACGCGACCGCGACCGCCGTCCATCCGAGCGACAGCACCGCGCCGAGCAGTCCGGCCGCCGCCCATCCGCGGCTCGTGGTGTCTCGCTGCATGCTGTCCTGGCTCACCCTGCTCCTGAATTCCGTAGCTCGGCCTACGTCGTTCCCGCCATCCAGCCGCAACGACAGAGGCTGAAGAACTCTCATTGTGCCCGGCGTACGCGCGCCCGCAGAGCGTCCGACGCGGCGCGTTGAACCCGTGTGACGGGGCTGACGTCTGTTTCTCGTGCTGGATTTCCGCCGATTCGGCGCCAGGTGATCACGGTGAGGACCGTCACGAACCCGTGTCTGCCGATCCCCGATGCGGACCGATCTTCCCTACTATCGGCATCGCTGCCATCCGCCGGTCGCCGATCGGCGAAGGGTGCCGTGACGCAACGATGCCGACAGTGAACCTTCTCGACATCCGGCCTCCACCGAGGTCACGCGACTTGCGAGAACGCCGGTCGAGAAAGTTCACCCGATCGCCGAAGGGCCCCTGACGTGTCCCAGCCTGTCGTCCTCGTCGCCGAGGAACTCGCACCGTCCGCGCTCGACGTGCTCGCCCGGGACTTCGAGGTCCGGCACGTCGACGGCGCTGACCGGCCCGCGTTGCTCGCGGCCCTCGCCGACGCGGACGCGGTCCTCGTCCGCAGCGCGACCCAGATCGACGCGGAGGCACTCGCCGTGGCACCGCGGCTGAAGGTCGTGGCCCGGGCCGGCATCGGACTGGACAACGTCGACGTCCCGGCCGCGACCGCCCGTGGCGTCATGGTGGTCAACGCCCCGACCTCGAACATCGTGTCGGCGGCCGAGCAGGCGATCGCCCTCCTGCTGGCCAGTGCACGCAACGTCGCCCCAGCGCACGCCGCACTCCGAAACGGGGAGTGGAAGCGTTCGCGCTACAAGGGCGTGGAGATCTCCGACAAGACGATCGGCGTCGTCGGGCTGGGCCGGATCGGCGTGCTGTTCGCCCAGCGGATGGCCGCGTTCGGCACCCGGCTGATCGCCTACGACCCCTACGTCCAGCCCACCAGGGCCGCGCAGATCGGCGTCCGGCTGGTGAGCCTGGAGGAGCTGCTCGCCGAGAGCGACTTCATCTCGATCCACCTGCCGAAGACGGCGGAGACCGTGGGGCTGATCGGCGAGAAGGAGCTGCAGCTGGTCAAGCGCGGGGTCCGGATCATCAACGCTGCGCGCGGCGGCCTGGTGGACGAGAAGGCGCTCTACGAGGCGCTGGTCGACGGCCGGGTGGCGGGCGCCGGGCTGGACGTCTACGCCACCGAGCCGTGCACCGACTCGCCGCTGTTCGGGCTGGAGAACGTCGTCGCCACCCCGCACCTCGGAGCCTCCACCGTGGAGGCGCAGGACAAGGCGGGTCTGGCGGTCGCGCGGAGCGTCCGGCTGGCGTTGAACGGCGAGTTCGTGCCGGACGCGGTGAACGTGCAGGCCGGCGGCGTCGTCGCCGAGGAGGTGCGGCCCTCGCTGCCGCTCGCGGAGAAGCTCGGCCGGGTGTTCACCGCGCTGGCCAGCGGTCTGGCGCAGTCGATCACCGTCGACGTCCGGGGTGACATCGCCGAGTACGACGTCAGCGTGTTGGAGCTGGCCGCGCTCAAGGGTGTGTTCGCGGACATCGTCGAGGAGTCGGTGACGTTCGTGAACGCGCCGCTGCTGGCGAAGGAGCGCGGCGTCGAGGTCGGCTTGACCACCGAGTCGGAGAGCCCGGAGTACCGGAACCTGGTGACGGTCTCCGGTGTGCTCGTCGACGGCCGGACGCTGAGCGTGTCCGGCACCCTGTCCGGTCCGCGCCTCGTCCAGAAGCTCACGAGCATCGACGGGTTCGACATCGACCTCGTGCCCGACGGGCACCTGCTGTTCCTGCAGTACACCGACCGTCCCGGTGTGGTCGGGACGCTCGGCGTGCTGCTCGGGGACGCCGGGGTGAACATCGCCGGCATGCAGGTGGCCCGGGCGTTCAGCGGCGGCGAGTCGCTGATGGCGCTCGCCGTCGATCAGGTGGTGCCGGGCGACCTCGTGCAGCGGCTGGCGGCGGCCATAGGAGCACACGCGGCAAGCACCGTCGACCTGTCCGCAGTGTGAGACCTGCGTACCGAAGCTTGGGAATCCTCCGCTAAGGTGGCGCCATGAGCACGAACCTCGCGGTGATCGGCGGAGACGGTATCGGCCCCGAGGTGGTGGCCGAGGGACTGAAGGTGCTCGGCGCAGTGCTGCCGGGCGTCAGCACCACCGAGTACGACCTCGGTGCCCGCCGCTACCACGCCACCGGTGAAGTCCTGCCCGACTCGGTCCAGGACGAGCTGGCCGGCCACGACGCGATCCTGCTCGGCGCCGTCGGCGACCCGGGCGTCCCGCCGGGCGTCCTCGAGCGGGGGCTGCTGCTCAAGCTGCGGTTCGCGTTCGACCACTTCGTCAACTTGCGCCCGGCGCGGCTCTACCCGGGTGTGTCCAGCCCGCTCAACGGTGTGAAGCCTGGCGACATCGACTTCGTGGTGGTCCGCGAGGGCACCGAGGGCCTCTACGTCGGCGCCGGCGGTGTGCTCGCCAAGGGCACTCCGCGCGAGGTCGCCACCGAGGAGAGCCTCAACTCCCGCAGCGGCGTCGAGCGCGTGGTCCGGGACGCCTACGCCCGCGCTGCGGCCCGCCCACGGCGGAAGCTGACCCTCGTCCACAAGAACAACGTGCTGGTGAACGCAGGGAACCTGTGGGCACGGACCTTCGCCGAGGTGGGCAAGGAGTTCCCGGACGTCGCCACTGACTACCTGCACGTCGACGCGGCGAGCATGTTCTTCATCACCCAGCCGCAGCGCTTCGACGTCGTGGTCACCGACAACCTGTTCGGCGACATCCTGACCGACATCGCGGCCGCGATCAGCGGCGGCATCGGGCTGGCCGCGAGCGGCAACATCAACCCGACCAAGGCGTTCCCGTCGATGTTCGAGCCGGTGCACGGCTCGGCGCCGGACATCGCCGGCCAGGGCATCGCCGACCCGACCGCCACGATCCTGTCGGTGTCGCTGCTGCTGCAGCACCTCGGCCACACCGAGGCGGCAACCCAGGTCGAAAACGCCGTCGCCGACGATCTGGCCGCGCGCGAGCCGGGCGTACCCGTACGCACCGCGGAGGTAGGCGACCGGATCGCCTCGCGCGTGAGCTGACGCTCGTCTTCGACGACCCGGGGCCACGCGGCCCCGGGTCGTTCGTCGTTCCGGGACCGCTGGCCGCCACCGCCGCCTGAACGGGCGGTAAATTCGAGTCGGCCCCCTTCGTGGTCGGGCCGACCCTCAGCGAAGCGGAAGGACCGCCATGAGCAGCACCCTGGACTTCGACGTTCGCCCGACCACGAACCCGGCCACCGCCGAGGAACGGGCCGCCCTGCTGGTCGACCCCGGCTTCGGGCGGGTCTTCACCGACCACATGGTGACGATCCGGTACGCGGAGGGGAAGGGCTGGTACGACGCCCGCCTCGAGCCCTACGGCCCGATCAGCCTCGACCCGGCCACCGCCGCCCTGCACTACGGGCAGGAGATCTTCGAGGGCCTCAAGGTCTACCGCCACCCCGACGGTGGGCTCGGGCTGTTCCGGCCGGAGCAGAACGCCCGCCGGTTCAACCGGTCGGCGGCGCGACTGGCGATGCCGCAGCTCCCCGAGGAACTGTTCCTCGAGTCGATCCGGGTGCTGGTCGAGCGCGATCAGGAGTGGGTGCCCAGCGCGCCCGAGACGAGCCTCTACCTGCGGCCGTTCATGTTCGCGACCGACCCGTACCTGGGCGTCCGTCCGGCGCAGGAGTACCTGTACGTGCTGATCGCCTCCCCGGTCGGTGCGTACTTCCCGCGCGGCGTCGAGCCGGTGAGCGTCTGGCTCTCCACCGACTTCACCCGGGCCGCGCCGGGCGGCACCGGCGAGGCCAAGTGCGCGGGTAACTACGCCGCGAGCCTGGTCGCCCAGGCCCAGGCCGCCGCGCAGGGCTGCGACCAGGTCGTCTGGCTCGACGCGATCGAGCACAAGTACATCGAAGAGATGGGCGGGATGAACCTGTACTTCGTCTTCGATGACAACACCCTCGTCACGCCCGAGCTCAACGGGTCGCTGCTGCCTGGCGTCACCCGGGACAGCATCCTGCTGCTCGCCGAAGAGTTCGGACTGCGTACCGAGGTCCGGCGGATCTCCACCGACGAGTGGCGCGAGGCGGCCGCCAGCGGGCGGATGACCGAGGCGTTCGCGTGCGGCACCGCTGCGGTGATCACGCCGGTCGGGCACGTGAAGAGCGCGGACGGCGAGTTCCCGGTCGCGGACGGCGGATCCGGCGAGGTGACGATGCGGCTGCGCGGCAAGCTGCTCGACATCCAGCACGGTCGCGTCGCCGACGAGCACGGCTGGGTCGTCCGCCTCTGAGGCGGCGGGTTCGGTCGGGGTTCGGGTTCCCGTCCGGGAGGGGCCGGACGCGGTGACGGCGGCCGACCACCGTTGGCTCGGGAGGTTTACGCTGCCGCTTGGCGGGCGTGGATCGCGTACGTCCGCGCATCGCGCCAAGGAGGCTTCCGTGTTCCTGTCCTTCCAGCGGCTCGCGCAGTGAGCGACACGCCGGCGTCCGCGCTGATCGAGGCGATCGCGGCCCGCCCCGCGGAGGAGCGGGAGGGCGAGCTGATCCAGGTCCTCGTGGACGCGTTCGAGCCGCTGATCGAGGCCGCCCCCACTGCGTTCCGCACGAAGTTCCGGAAGATGGCGGCCGATCCGTTCGCGTTCTACCGCGGCAGCGCCTGCGTGTTCTACGCCGACGTCACCGACGAGCGGATCGACGTCGAGGACCCGTGGACCGACGAGCGCACCCGCCGGGTCTGGATCCAGGGCGACCTGCACTGCCAGAACTTCGGCACGTACATGGACTCGTCCGGCGTCCTGGTGTTCGACGTCAACGACTACGACGAGGCCTACGTCGGCCACTACACCTGGGACCTGCAGCGTCTTGCGGCGAGCCTCGCGTTGCTCGGCTTCGGAAAAGCACTGTCGGACGCGACGATCGAGCGAATGATCCGCGCGGTGTCCGACGCGTACCTGAGCACCGTGCGGCGGTTCGTCGCGCACCACGGTGACGAGGAGTTCCGGCTGACGCTGGACAGTGCCACCGGCGTCCTCCGGAACGTCCTGCTCGACTCCCGGATGCAGACCCGGATCGCCTTGCTGCAGCGGACCACGACGATCCGGAACTCCGACCGGGTGTTCCGGGAGGGACCGGGCGTCCGGCTGCTCGACGCCGCCGAGAAGGCCACGGTGGAGGACGCGTTCCGCCGGTACCTGGAGACGATCCCGGCGGGCAAGCGCAAGGACGTCCACAGCTACCTGGTGAAGGACATCGTCGGGCGGTCCGGGTTCGGGATCGGATCGGCCGGGCTACCCGCGTACAACCTGCTGGTGGAGGGCGCTACCCAGGCGCTGGAGAACGACGTCGTGCTCTCGATGAAGCAGGGAAACGTCGCGTCGCCCAGCCGGGTGATTCCGGACGCGGAGATCCGCGGCTACTTCCAGCACCACGGACACCGCACGGCGGTGTCGCAGCGCGCGCTGCAGGCGCACGCCGACCCGTGGCTGGGGTGGACGGAGATCGACGGCGTCGGCCAGGTCGTGCAGGAGCTCTCGCCCTACGAGAACGACATCGACTGGTCGGACGTGAACGAGCCGGACGACATCCTGCCGCTGCTCGACCAGCTCGGACAGGCGGTGGCGAAGGTGCACTGCGTGTCGGACGCCGATAGCGAGCAGAGTCTGGTGAAGTTCCAGACCGAGGAAGCGATCGTCACCGCGATCGGTGACCGGGACGAGGAGTTCGCCACCGATCTGGTGACGTTCGGGTTGGGGTACGCGCGGCAGGTCCGCGACGACCACCGGCTCTTCGTCGACGCGTTCCGCAACGGCCGCATCCCCGGCGTCGACGGGGGATGACCCCACAGGCCCCCCGCCCCGGTGCCGGGTCCGGGGCGGGGCCTCACGGGGCCAGGCCCCCCGACAGCGCTGCTGCCGGGTCCGGGGCGGGGCCTCACGGGGCCAGGCCCCCCGACAGCGCTGCTGCCGGGTCCGGGGCGGGGCCTCACGGGGCCAGGCCCCCCGACAGCGCTGCTGCCGGGTCCGGGGCGGGGCCTCACGGGGCCAGGCCCCCCGACAGCGCTGCTGCCGGGTCCGGGGCGGGGCCTCACGGGGCCAGGCCCCCCGACAGCGCTGCTGCCGGGTCCGGGGCGGGGCCTCACGGCGGCACGGAGCCGGATGCGGCCGTGGCGCGGACGTTGTTCCGGCCGGTTCGGGACGGGAACGCGTTCGAGGTGACGGTCGAGCGGCTGGCGACCGCGATTCGGCTCGGCGCGGTCACCGACCGGTTGCCGCCCGAGCGTGAACTCGCCACGATGCTGGGCGTCAGCCGGATGACGCTCCGCGATGCCCTGCAGGCACTGGCCGACGCCGGGTTCGTCACCTCCCGCCGCGGCCGGGGCGGCGGCACGTTCGTCCGGTACCGGCTCCCCGCTGACCAGGACGTCCACGCGGTCGCGCGCTCGATGGGGGAGACGCTCACCCAGGCGCTGGACTACCGCCGGATCATCGAGCCCGGCGCGGCCGCGCTCGCCGCCGCGACCGCGCTCTCCACCGCCGACCAGCAGTACCTCACCGGGTGCCTCGCCGAGGTCGCCGCCGCCTCCGAGGACGCCGTCCGGCGCCGAGCCGACTCGCGTCTGCACCTGGCGATCGCGAGCATCACCGGCAACGCCCCGCTGATCGCGGCCGTCGCGGACGTGCAGGGCCGGCTGTCCGGGCTGCTCGAACTCATCCCCGTGCTGGGGCACAACATCGCGCACTCGGACGCCCAGCACGCCGAGATCGTCGCGGCGATCCTGGCGGGCGACGGCGACCGCGCCGCCGCCACGATGGCCCGGCACTGCGACGCCACCGCAGCCCTGCTCCGCGGCTTCCTCCACTAGCCGGTCCGGGTGGATCGACGCCGAATCGCACTCCACGGAGTCTCTGAACTGCAACGCGGCGTCGTTCCGCGCGGTCACGCGGGGTAGCCCTCGGCGGCGGTCAGGCGCGCGGGGCGCCGGTGCGGCGGGCGTAGGCGCGGGCCGCCCGGGCTCGGTCACCGCACCGCACGGAGCACCACTGCCGCCGACCCGAGCGCAGCAGGTACCGGATGCACGGCGGTGAGTCGCACGCGGCGAGCCGGGCGGCGTCCGGGCCGCTGAGCAGGTCCGCCGCGTCGGCCGCCAGGGTGCCGAGCGCATGGTCGACGATCTGGTCGGTGGGGTGCGTGGATCTCCGCGTGAAGCCCGTCGAGGAGTCCCACCGCAGCAGAGCCGCGGTCGGGACCCGGCTGAGCGCCTCGTTGACGGCGTCCAGCGCCTCCGTCGAAGCCGGGTGGCCGTCGATCCGGGCCGCGATCAGCGCGCGCACGTGACCTCGGAGCGCGCGCAGCCGCCCGGCGCACACCTCCTGCAGCGCGGCGTCGTCCGGTGCGAGACCGCGCTCGACGAGCCACCGCGTCGCGTCCTCCGGAGTCCCCAGCAGATCGAGGCGCTGCCCACCGGGGAGAGCCACCGCGCTGTCGGCCAAGTCGAGGGCCGGGTGCTCGACGGCCCCGGGCGCGGGCGGAGGAGCGAGGTCGAGTAGTTCCACGGTTCTCACGGTACCGCTTGCCTTCATCCGTGACTAACACCTAGTGTCACGGATAACCCCATACGTATCCGTGAGGAGAACTCGATGATCGTCAACGTCCGTCCCCTCGGTGGTCCCACCGCCCTGATCGAGTACGGCTCCCTGCGCCTGCTCACCGACCCGACGTTCGACGCGCCGGGCGACTACCCGCTCCCCGACGGCCGGTTCCTCACCAAGACGACGCCTCCCCTCGCGAGCGCCGCCGACCTCGGGCGCCTCGACGTGGTCCTGCTCTCGCACGACCAGCACGCCGACAACCTCGACCACGCCGGCCGCGCGCTGCTCGGCGACGTACCGCTCACGCTCACGACCCGCGAGGGGGCCGCTCGTCTCGGCGGCTCGGTGCGGGGATTGGCGCCGTGGGAGGAGGTCACGCTGGAGGGCGACGTCGTCGTGACCGCCGTGCCGGCCCGGCACGGTCCCGAGGGCGCCGAGGCGGCACTGGGGGAGGTGACGGGCTTCGTCCTGACCGGCCAGGATCTCCCCACGGTCTACGTCAGCGGCGACAACGCGTCGTTGGAACTCGTCACGCAGATCGCCGAGCGGTTCGGGCCGGTCGACGTGGCCGTGCTCTTCGCCGGTGCGGTCCGTACGGTCTACTTCGACGGCTCGCTGCTCACGCTGGACAGCGCACAGGCCGCCGAGGCGGCCACGATCCTCGGTGCGCGGCGGATCGTCCCGGTTCACTACGAGGGCTGGGGACACTTCACCGAGGGGTTCGCCACGCTGCGCGGCGCGTACGAGGCGGCCGGGCTCGGTGACCGTGTGCAGTGGAAATGACCTCGCGTATTGCGTCCACGTAAAGGTCTGAACGGAGACCATTGCGCGAGACGCCCGCACGTTCTACGTTGCGCCCAGCAGACGGAGCGCACCTAGGAGGCGGGTCGGTTGGATCTCGAACAGCTACGCGTGGAGATCGCCGGCGGGAAGGTCGACACCGTCGTGCTCGGCTTCACCGACATGCAGGGCCGCCTCCAGGGCAAGCGGCTGGACGCCGAGTACTTCCTCTCCGACGTGCTGGGTCACGCCGCCGAGGGATGTAACTACCTGCTGGCGGTGGACGTCGACATGAACACCGTCTCCGGTTACGCGATGAGCTCGTGGTCCACCGGCTACGGCGACTTCGTCCTCCGGCCCGACCTCAGCACGCTGCACCACATCCCGTGGCATCCCGGCAGCGTCGGCCTGCTCGCCGACCTGGAGTGGCACGACGGGTCGCCGGTGGTGGCCTCGCCGCGCCAGATTCTGCGCAAGCAAGCCGACCGGTTCGCCGAGCGGGGCTGGAAGGCCTACGCCGGCACCGAGCTGGAGTTCATCGTCTACAACGACTCCTACGAGGACGCCTGGAACGCCGACTACCGCAACCTCACCCCGGCGAACCAGTACAACAGCGACTACTCGCTGCTCGGCACCGCCCGGATCGAGCCGTTACTGCGCCGGATCCGGCTGTCGATGTCCAGGGCCGGGCTGACCGTCGAGTCGGCGAAGGGCGAGTGCAACCTCGGCCAGCACGAGATCGCGTTCAAGTACGACGAGGTCACCGCCGCCTGCGATCACCACGTGATCTACAAGAACGGCGCGAAGGAGATCGCGGCGCAGGGGAACGTCAGCATTACGTTCATGGCCAAGGTGAACGAGCGGGAGGGGAACTCCTGCCACATCCACCTGTCGCTGCGTGACTTCTCCGGCGCTCCGGTCTTCGCCGACGGTGAGGGCTTCTCGACGCTGTTCGAGCATTTCCTCGCCGGGCAGCTGAAGTACCTGGCGGAGTTGACGCTGCTGTTCGCGCCGAACATCAACTCGTACAAGCGGTACGCGGAGGGCAGCTTCGCGCCTACCGCGATCGCGTGGGGACGGGACAACCGCACCTGCGCGCTGCGCGTAGTGGGCCACGGCTTTGCGCTGCGGCCGGAGAACCGGGTGCCGGGCGCGGACGTCAACCCGTACCTGGCGTCGGCGGCGATGCTGGCCGCCGGGCTGGCGGGTATCAACGAGGAACTGCCGCTGGAGCCGGAGCTCGTCGGCAACGCGTACGTCTCGGACGCGCCGAGGGTGCCCAAGACGCTGCGGGACGCACGCGAGGCGTTCGCCGGCTCGGCGCTGGCCCGGGAGGCCTTCGGTGACGACGTCGTCGACCACTACCTCAACGCCGCGGACGTCGAGCTGGCCGCGTTCGACGCCGCGGTGACCGACTGGGAGCTGCGCCGCGGCTTCGAGCGTCTGTAGATCAGGAGCTTCATGAGCACCAACACGCTGGACGCCGTCGGCGCCCACGACGTGGTCAACCCGGCGACCGCCGAGGTCGTCGCCTCCGTCCACCTGGCCTCGATCGAGGAGACCGACGCCGCGGTTTCCCGCGCGCGGGCCGCGTGGCCGGCCTGGCGGGACGTCGCTCCGGCCGACCGGGCGCGCCTTCTCCGGCGGTTCGCCGACGTCGTGGACGCACATCTCGAGGAGCTGGCGCTGCTCGAGGTCCGCAACGCGGGGCACCCGATCGGCTCGGCGCGGTGGGAGGCGGGGAACGTCCGGGACGTCCTGGAGTACTACGCGGCGGCGCCGGAGCGGAACTTCGGTAAGCAGATCCCGGTCGCCGGCGGCATCGACGTGACGTTCGCCGAACCGCTCGGCGTGGTGGGTGTCATCGTGCCGTGGAACTTCCCGATGCCGATCGCGGCGTGGGGCTTCGCGCCGGCGCTCGCTGCCGGGAACACCGTCGTGCTCAAACCCGCCGAGCTGACGCCGCTGACCGCGCTGCGGCTGGGCGAACTGGCCCTCGAAGCGGGTCTTCCGGAGGGTGTGTTCACCGTGCTGCCCGGCTCCGGGCGGGTCGCGGGTGAGCGACTGGTGCAGCACCCGGACGTCGCGAAGATCGTCTTCACCGGCTCGACGGCCGTCGGGCAGCACGTGATGTCCCAGTGCGCGTCGACGCTCAAGCGGGTCACGCTGGAGCTCGGCGGGAAGTCCGCGAACATCGTCTTCGCCGACGCCGACCTGGAGAAGGCCGCGGCGTCCGCGCCGGGTGGAGTGTTCGACAACGCGGGGCAGGACTGCTGCGCGCGGTCGCGGATCCTGGTGCAGCGGTCGGTGTACGAGAAGTTCCTCTCGTTGCTGGAGCCCGCAGTGCGGGGAGTTCGGGTGGGCGACCCGAACTCGCCGGCCACCGAGATGGGGCCGCTGGTCAGCGCCGCACAGCGGGACCGGGTGGCGGGGTTCGTCGAGGGCGCCTCGGTGGCTTTCGCCGGGGAGGCGCCGGACGGTCCGGGCTTCTGGTTCCCGCCGACCGTGGTGCTGCCTTCCGGCCCGACCGACCGGATCGTCACCGAGGAGGTGTTCGGTCCTGTCGTCGTGGTGCTGCCGTTCGACGACGAGGACGACGCGGTGCGGATCGCGAACGACACGCTGTACGGGCTGTCCGGTTCGATCTGGACGCGCGACGTCGGCCGGGCGCTGCGGGTCGCGCGCGGCGTCGAGGCGGGCAACCTGAGCGTCAACTCCAACTCCTCGGTGCGCTACTCGACGCCGTTCGGCGGCTTCAAGCGCTCCGGGCTGGGTCGGGAACTCGGCCCGGACGCGCTGGCCGCGTTCACCGAGGTCAAGAACGTGTTCATTGCTGTCTGAGATTCTGGGCGACGGAGGAACTCCGAATGGAACGGCTGGCTGACCGGGTGGCGATCGTCACCGGTGGGGGGAGCGGTATCGGGCTGGCGACCGTGCGCCGGTTCGCGTCCGAGGGTGCACGGGTGGTGGTCGCGGACGTCGACTCGTCTGCCGGTGAGGCGGCGGCGAAGGAGGTCGACGGGATCTTCGTCCGTACCGACGTGACGTCGGAGTCGGACGTCGCGGCGATGGTCGGAGCCGCGGTGGACACGTACGGGCGGCTGGACATCGCGTTCAACAACGCGGGCATCTCCCCGCCGGACGACGACTCGATCCTCACCACCGGCCTGGACGCCTGGCGGAAGGTGCAGGAAGTCAACCTGACGTCGGTGTACCTGTGCTGCAAGGCGCAGATCCCGGTGATGCAGAAGCAGGGCAAGGGCTCGATCATCAACACCGCGTCGTTCGTCGCGCGGATGGGGGCGGCGACGTCGCAGATCTCCTACACCGCGTCCAAGGGCGGGGTGCTGGCGATGTCGCGGGAGCTGGGCGTGCAGTTCGCGCGGGAGGGGATTCGGATCAACGCGATCTCGCCCGGGCCGGTGGACACGCCGCTGCTGCGGGAGCTGTTCGCCTCCGACCCGGAGCGGGCCGCGCGGCGGATGGTGCACATTCCGATGGGGCGGTTCGCGGAGGCGACCGAGATCGCGGCGGCGGTCGCGTTCTTGGCGTCCGACGATTCGTCGTTCATCACGGCGAGCGAGTTCCTGGTCGACGGCGGCATCTCCGGCGCGTACGTAACCCCGCTCTAGGGATAAAGCCGATCGACATCGAGGAAGTGCGGAAACGGCTGGTCGAGGCGGACTTTGCCGCGCTCGACCGCCGTCTCGACGTACTTCCCGCGATCGTTCAGCGCGAAGAGGTGGGCGACTGTCTCACCGTGATCGTCTTCGATGCGCCAATACTGCGGGATGCCGGCGGCGGCGAACTTTTCCGGCTTGATGACTCGGTCACGGAACATCGAGTCCGGCGAGACGACCTCGATCGCTAGCGCCATATCCGGCGGAAAGCAGGTCGTCGTGTCTCTCCTGAGGGACGTGCCCGGCCGGAGTACCACGATGTCCGGCTCCGGTCGGTTGTGCTCGTCGATGCGAACAGTCATCTCGGTGAGGACTTTCCATTCCGGCGGTGCCGCGAATTCCAGCAGGTTCGCGAGGCGCCGGATCACGATCGAGTGAAACGCGCGCTGGGGAGACATCACGATAAGTGCTCCGTCGAGCACCTCACAGCGGCCGACCTCCTCGGGCACCAGGTCCAAGTCGTCGGCCGTCCACTGCCCCTGGGGAATGCGCATCCAGTCCGGAATCGCTTCGGCGCCCATGGCGCCTCCTTCCGACGGCGTTCCGTCCCCATCGCCCATGCACGTCACTGTGCCTGAGCGGAGGACCCGACGCCACGACCATAACACTCGTTGGTACGAGTAGGTCAAGGTATCGGGTCCGCCGACTCAGGACGAGCGCTGGTAGGCGCGGAAGGCGCCCGCCGCAACGAAACCGAGCACCAGGGCGAGCACCGTGAGCTGGGCGGCGTCCCGGCCCACCAGGCCCCAGTCCGGGTTCGCCGACAGCGCCTCCCGGCTACCGGACGCCGCCCAGTCGAGCGGGTTCCACTTCGCCGCGGACGCCACCCACGACGGCATCAGCTCCGGCGCGATCATCACCGACGACAGGAACGACAGCGGCAGCGTGAGGAACTGCGACAGGCCGATCAGCGCCTCCTGCGAGCGGAGCAGCAGCGCCAGCGCGTCCGACAAGCCGGTGAACGCGGCAGCGAGCAGGACCGCGAGTCCGATCGCGACCGGGACCCCGACCCAGCTGCCGGAGTACCGAACCCCCGCTACCCACGCGGCGCCGAAGACCAGCAGCCCGAGGATCACCATGCTGATCCCCTGGTAGCAGACCGACGCAGCCACCAACGATCCGCGCCGGACCGGCGAACTCAACGTCCGTTCCATCACGCCGCGCTCGATGTCCTGGATGAACGTGGTGCCCGCCCAGTTCGCGACGAGCATCGCGGTCATCGCGACCACGCCCGGCGTGAGGTACGCCAGGTACGAGTCCTCGCCGAAGCCGGGCAGCTTCCCGATCGCGCTGAACACCGTGCCGAACAGCAGCAGCCAGACCAGCGGCTGGACGAGCGAGAACGCGAGGTAGACAGGTTGCCTGCGCAGCGTCCGGAGCGAACGGACGGTAAGTAACCCGGTCTGGGACAGCGCGAGCGTCATGCCGCCACCTCGCTGCCCTCGACGTCGGTCGTAGCCCGGTACGCCCGGCCGGCGTAGCGCAGGTAGACGTCGTCCAGCGACGCGCGGCTGAGTCCCGCGCCGAGCAGGGGCACCCCGGCGCGCCGGAGCTCGGCGAGCGCGTCCGGCAGCACGTCGGCCGCGTCCCGGGCCTGTGCGCGCAGACGAAGGCCGTCGCGTCGCACGTGGACCACGCCTGCGAGCTGCTCCAGCAGCGCGGCGGCGCGTCCGGTGTCGTCGGCGGTCTGGAGGTCGACCTGGACCGTGTCGCCGCCGAGGTCGGCCTTGAGCGCGGCCGGGTCTCCCTCGGCGACGACCTGGCCGCGGTCGACGATCACCAGGTGGTCGGCCATCTGATCGGCCTCGTCCAGGTAGTGCGTGGTCAGGACGACGGTGAGCTGGCTGGTGCGGGTGAGCGCGGTGACCGTGGCCCAGAGCTGGGCCCGCGCCTCCGGGTCGAGGCCGGTGGTCGGCTCGTCCAGGAACAGCACCCGGGGTTGGTGCACCAGCCCCATTGCGACGTCGAGCTTGCGCTGCATGCCACCGGACCAGGTGCGGGTCAGCCGGTCGGCGGGCTCCTCGAGGCCGAACGCGGTGAGCAGCTCGGTGGTCCGCCGCGCCGCGGCCCGGCGCGACAGGCCGCGCAGCCGGGCGCTGAGCACCAGGTTCTCCCGGCCGGTCGCCATCTGGTCGAAGCCGGGGCGCTGCGAGACGTAGCCGATCGCGGCTCGGACCGCGGCGGGCTGTCGCAGGACGTCGAGCCCGGCGATCTCGGCGGTACCACCGTCCGGGCGGCTGAGCGTGCTGAGGATCTTGACGGTGGTGGACTTACCGGCGCCGTTCGGGCCCAGCATCGCGAAGACGGAGCAGGGCGCGACCTGGAAGCTCACGCCCTTCAACGCATGGACGGCTCTGGCGCCGCGTCCGTAGGTCTTGGTCAGGTCGGTGGCGCGGATCGCTGGGCTCACCGCGCGGTCGTACTCGGGCATGACGAACCCTTTCGGGGTCGACGGCCGAGCCGACGGAGGCGGCGACGGTACCCTGAAGATGCGACTCTCGGGATCGTCGTCCGCTCCGGCGGGCTCGACTCGGGGATTCGGGATGGCCCTCGGTCCGGCGTTGGCGCGCCGGTCCGGGGGCCATGTCTGTCCTCTCAGCGGCTCTCCGGCGGCCTCACCTCCGACGACGCCTCGGCCCGGCGGGCGAGCTCGCCCAGGCCGGTGTCGAGCACCGGGAACTCGGCGCGGAGCTTCGCGTCGATCTCCTCGGGCGGCAGGCCGGCGGCGCGCAGCTCGTGGATCCGACGCCAGCCGTCGAGCCCGCTCAGCGTGCCGGTCTCGATGTCGTCCAGCAGGTCGCGCACGAACCGAATCTCCGCGTCGCGCATGGCCGCTTCGTACTCGGTCTCCAGCACGAAGATTCGCGGAAAGCCGGCCAGCGCGCTCCGGACCGCTTCGCACGACCGCGCGGCGAGCGTCAGCGTGTCCAGCCGCAGGCGCAGCAGCCGTACGGCGTCGTCCACCGGCAGCGCACCCAGCAATGAGAGCGCGGCCTCGAACTGGGTGTACTCCTTGGCGGGGCGGGCCACCAGCTCGCTGAGCCAGTCCTCGACCTCCCGGTGGCCGGCCTCGGTGATCGCGTAGACCGTGCGCTCGGGGCGACGGCCCGCACGGGAAGTCTCCTGCGCCTCGATCAACCCGTGGCGCTGCAACGCTTCGATGACGGAGTACAGCGAGCCGTAATTGAGCTTGATGCTGTCGTCCTTGTGCCGCTCCCGCAGCGTCGAGGAGATCTCGTACGGGTGCATCGGGCGTTCCTGGAGCAGCGTGAGCGCGGCGAGGGCCAAGGGGTTCGAGACCCGGCGACGCACCATGACCGCCTCCTCCAATCCGAATACTCGACTCAGAGTACTCGGGCTTGCGAGGCCGCGTCGACGAGTGCGACGAACAGGCGCGGATCGTCGAGCATCTCCGGGTGCCACTGCACGCCGATCGCGAACGTCCGGGTCGGATCCTCGACCGCCTCGATCGTGCCGTCCTCCGCCCACGCGGTCACTACCAGCGCGCCGGGGTCGTCGACCGCCTGGTGGTGATGGGCGTTCACCTTCAGCTCGGCGTCGCCGAGGATGCGCGCGACGCCGCTGCCCGGCTCCGCGCGGACGGGGTGCGAGCTGAACACCCCGAGCACTTCGCGGTGGATTCCGCTGGGCAGGTCCTGGATCAGCGTCCCGCCGCGAGCGACCGCCATCAGCTGCGCGCCCCGGCAGACCCCCAGCAACGGGAGGTCGCGGGCGAACGCGCCCTGGATCAGCAGCAGCTCGCCCGCATCGCGTAACGGCTGTGGCGCGTCGGTGCTCGGGTGCGGCTCCGCGCCGTACCGGGCCGGATCCACGTCCACGCCCCCGGCGACGATCAGCGCGTCGAGCACGTCGAGCACCGCGTCGTCCGTGGTGTCCGGCGGGAGCACCAGCGCACGGCCCCCGGCGGCGGTCACCGCGTCGACGTACGCCTGGGGGATCAGCGAAGCCCGGAAGTCCCACACCCCCCACCGAGCCTGCTCGACGTAACAGGTGATCCCGACCAGCGGACGACGGGTCATGCGGCCTCCTCGACTAAAGCCGTGTCTCAAAGGCCAGCAACCCGCCTGAACCTTTGAGACACGTCGAAAAGCTCCATCGTCTTTCGGCAGCATTGCGGAACTGTGTCGGGTGAATACCGTCACATTGAATCCAGCATCTGGACACAAGCGCGGGTCGCACCACCTCCCGCGCTCGGGATGTGTCAGTATCGAGCCGTGACCCGGTTCTGCATTACCAGCTAGCGCGCCAGCACGCACCACGCTGACGCGCAGACCTCCCACGAGCGTGGGGGGTCTTTTTGTTGGTCCCGGGTCTGCTCTCCTGCTGCGCCCGGGCCCGGTTCGAGCCGTACCCGACCGCGCTGAGAGGTCCACACGATGTCCACCGCGCCCACCGCTCCTTTGGATGACAGCTTCCACGTCTTCGACACCACGCTCCGGGACGGCGGACAGCGCGAGGGGATTTCGTACTCCGCGACCGACAAGCTCGCGGTCGCCCGGCTGCTGGACGAGGTCGGTGTCGGGTTCATCGAGGGCGGTTGGCCGGGCGCGCTGCCCACGGACACCGAGTTCTTCGCCCGCGCGCGTGACGAGCTGTCGCTGAAGCACGCCCAGCTGGTCGCGTTCGGCTCGACCCGGCGCGCCGGCGTCCGCGTCCAGGACGACAAGCAGGTGGCCGCGCTGCTCGAAGCGCAGACGCCGGTCGTCTGCCTGGTGGCGAAGTCCGACGTCCGGCACGTCACCGACGCGCTGCGGACGACCTACGAGGAGAACCTGGCGATGGTGCGGGACACCGTCGCCTACCTGGTCGGCGAGGGCCGCCGGGTGTTCCTCGACTGCGAGCACTTCTTCGACGGCTACGAGCACGACCGGGACTACGGGATCCGGGTGCTGGAAGCCGCGTTCGAGGCCGGTGCCGACGTGGGGGTGCTCTGCGACACCAACGGCGGCATGCTGCCGATGGGCGTCGGACGGGTGGTGTCGGAGGTCATCGCGCGGACCGGGTTCCGCGTCGGCATGCACGCCCAGGACGACACCGCGTGCGCGGTCGCCAACACGCTCGCGGCGGTCGAGGCCGGGGCGACGCACGTCCAGGGCACCGCGAACGGCTACGGGGAGCGGGCCGGCAACGCCGACCTGTTCGCGGTCATCGGCGGGCTGGTGACCAAGATGAACCGGCAGGTGGTGCCGGAGGAGTGCCTCGGCGAGCTGGTGCGGGTCTCGCACGCGATCGCGGAGATCGCGAACATCGCGCCGGACACCCACCAGCCCTACGTCGGCGCGAGCGCGTTCGCGCACAAGGCCGGCCTGCACGCCAGCGCGATCAAGGTGGCGCCGGAGCTCTACAACCACCTCGAACCCTCGGTCGTCGGCAACGACATGCGGATCCTGGTCACCGAGATGGCCGGTCGCGCCTCGATCGAGCTGAAGGCGCGTGAGCTGGGGATCGACCTCACCGACGAGCCCGACGCGGTGGGTCGGGTGGTGTCGCGGGTGAAGGAGCTGGAGGCCTCCGGCTCGTCGTTCGAGGCCGCGGACGCGTCGTTCGAGCTGCTCGTCCGCTCGGAGCTGGAGGGCGACGCCGCGCCGCTGTTCTTCCGCCTGGAGTCCTACCGCGTCCTGTCCGAGCAGCACGAAGGCGGGGCGGTGGTCAGCGAGGCGACGGTCAAGGTGACCGTCGACGGCGAGCGGGTGATCTGCACCGCGGAGGGCAACGGCCCGGTCAGCGCCCTCGACCGCGCGCTGCGTCAGGCGCTCACCCGGTTCTACCCGACGCTCGCGGACCTGGAGCTCGCGGACTACAAGGTCCGGATCCTGGACGGCCGGTACGGCACCGACGCGGTCACCCGCGTGCTGATCGACACCACCGACCACACGACCGAGTGGACGACGGTGGGCGTGCACGAGAACGTCATCGAGGCCTCCTGCCGGGCACTGATCGACGCGATCGAGTACGGCGTCCGCCGCGCCGGAGTCCCGGCCCTCGCCCCGTCCTGACCCTCGCTCCACGCTGCTCTTCCCACCGTGTCGACCAGCAGGGCGACGCCGGCGGACCCGCGCCGATCCGCGGGGCCACCGGCAGCGCACGAGACCGGCCTTCCGCGCGATCCGCGGGGGCGGTCCGGCGCACGAGCCCAGACGCGCGGCGCCGCACCATGCACCGCGGCGCCGCGCGTTAGGCGGAATCGAAGCGGGGTAGCCCTCGCGGCATGTTCTTCTTCTTCTCGAACCGTGTCGGCTGCCTCGGCTCGATCCTGATCAGCCTGGCGATCACCGCGATCCTGCTCGCGATCTTCGCGCTCTGACGGTCAGGCGCTCGCCGGCTCGTCGGTGAGTGCTCGGGCGCAGACGGCGAGGAGACGGCTTCGGAGTGCGGTGCCGCGCTCGGCGAACGTGCGCTGGGCGGCGACGTACTCGGCACGGCCCTCGGGGGTCTCGATCGGCACCGGGACGTACCCGAGCGCCGAGAAGTCGTACGGGCTCGCCCGCATGTCCAGCTCCCGCACGTCGCGGGCCAGCCGGAAGCAGTCGAGGACCAGCTCGGACGGCGTCAGCGGGGTGAGCTTGTAGGCCCACTTGTAGAGGTCCATCGTCGCGTGCAGACAGCCCGGCTGCTCCAGCTGCGTCTGTGTCTCCCGGCGCGGCTGCAGGACGTTGAGCGGCCGCGCGGGCTCGGTGAAGAACCGGAACGCGTCGAAGTGACTGCAGCGGACGCCGCGCTCCTCGACGACCGCGTTCGTCCGCTCGGGACCGAGCCGGAGCGGCCAGGTGGTGTGGCGGACCTCGTCCGAGCGGTAAACCATCGCCCACTCGTGCAGGCCGAAGCATCCCAGCTGGGCCGGGCGGGTCGCGGTGGCGGCGAGCAGGTCGCGGACCCATCGCAGGGTGTCGCCCCGCCGGGCCAGGAACGCGTCCAGATCCAGCGCGACGCCACCCTCGACGCGATGATGCCCCGGGAAGTCCTCGGGCCGGGCGCCGGCCAGCACCACGGAAGCACCCGGATGCCAGCGCCGGAGCTGCCCCGGACGGTGAGAGTAGTACTCGAACAAGAAGTCCTCGACCGGATGGCGCTGCCCGCGGCGGCGTCGCTCCAGGTGGTCCCGGAGGAGTGCGTCCACGTCCGCTGCGTGGGCATCCCGCCGTGCTGTCCACTCCTCGAACGGCAGCACGATCACGCCGCCCATCGTACGGCCGGCCGGGCAGCGACCCCGAAACCGTCAGCGCGGGGGTGCGGTGCTGTCCCGGACGACGAGGCTCGTCGCGAGCTCGATGCTCGTCGAGTCCAGCGACTCTCCGCCGATCAGCCGCAGCAGCGTCCGGGCCGCCGTGGCCCCCATCTCGTGCAGCGGTTGCCGGACGGTGGTGAGCCCGGGCGCGGTCCAGGACGCGAAGTTCAAGTCGTCGAACCCGACGACGCTCAGGTCACCGGGGACGTGGCAACCGAACTGTCTCGCCGCCTCGTACACGCCCATCGCGTGCATGTCGCTGCCGGCGAAGATGGCGGTCGGCGGCTCCGGCAGCTCGAGCAGCGACCGCGCGGCCCGCAGCCCGCCGTCGTGGTAGAAGTTCCCGTACCGCAGCAGGTGGCGCGGCACCGGCAGCCCGGCGGCCTCGTGGGCGGCCCGGTAGCCGGCGATGCGGGCGCGCGTGCAGGCCAGCTGCTCCGGCCCTCCGATGACGCCGATGCGCCGGTGTCCCAGCCCGATCAGGTGCTCGGTCGCCGCGTACCCGCCGGCGAAGTTCGTCGCGCCGACCGACGGCACGTCCGGCGGTGGCTGGCTCACCCCGTCGATGACGACGATCGGCGTCCCGTGGCGGCGGAGCTGCTCGCGCTGGGCCGGGTCCAAGTCCGAGAGCACCAGGATCGCGCCCTGCGAGCCGCGCGCCAGCAGCGAGTCGAGCCACCGCCGGGTCAGCGCGGCGCGGCTGTGCACGGCGGAGATCACCAGCCCGATACCGGCGGACTCGACCACCTCCTCGACGCCGGTCAGGATCTCCAGCCCCCACGCGCTGTCGAGGTTGTTGATCACCAGGTCGAGCAGGTCGCCGTGGTTGCGGTGGTGCGCGGCCCGGCGGCGTCGGTATCCGCGTTCGTCGAGCAGGCGCTGCACCCGGCGGCGGGTCTCGTCCGCGACGTCGGTATGGCCGTTCAGCACCTTCGACACGGTGGACACCGACACGTCGGCCGAGCGGGCGATCTGCGCGATCGTCGTTCGTCCTGGCATGCACGCTCCTCACTCGGTGATGCGCAGCGTAGGGCCGAAACTTTTCGAAAGCGTCGCAACGTTATCGGATCGTGATTTGCGGGCTCATTGACCGGTGAGAGCGCTCCCCCTACCGTCCGTGCACCTCAACCCGCTCGAAACCTTTCGAACCCAAAGACGTGGGGAAGGACTGGTGCGGACCATGCGCCGACGTGCGCTTTTCTCTCGAACAGCAATTGCTCTCGCGACGGCTACGGCACTCGCGTTAGCCGGATGCGGTAGCTCCGGACCCGGGGCCACCGACGAAGTGCAGGTGTGGGCTCTTCAGGACGCCGGCCTGACGCCGGTCGTCAAGGCCTCGGTCGACCGGTACAACAAGGACTCCGACAACAAGGCGACGCTGAGCACCTACATCAACGACGCCTACAAGCAGAAGATCCAGGTCGCGATGGGATCGCCCAACGCGCCCGACGTCTTCTTCAACTGGGGCGGCGGCAACCTGGCCCAGTTCGTCCAGGCCGATCAGGTGGAGCCGCTCGACGACACGCTGGCGAAGAAACCCGAAGTGCGGGACGCATTTCTGGCGAACGTCATGGACACCGCGAAGATCGACGGCAAACAGTACGGGTTGCCGATGACCGGCACCCAGCCGGTGATCTTCTTCTACAACAAGGCCGTTTTCACCGCGGCCGGCGTGCAGCCGCCGAAGACCTACCCCGAATTCCTCAAGCTCGTCGACACCTTCAAGTCCAAGAAGGTGACGCCGATCGCGCTGCCCGGCTCGCAGGGCTGGACCGAGCTGATGTACGCCGAGTACTTCCTCGACCGCATCGGTGGACCCGAGAAATTCGCCGCGATCGCGAAGAGCGGCGGCGCGGCCTGGCAGGACCCGGCCGTCGTCAAGGCCCTCCAGATGTGCCAGGACCTGGCGAAGATGGGCGCGTTCGGCACCAACTTCGCGTCGATCAACTACGACAACGCTGGTGCGTCGAAGCTGCTCGCGACCGGTAAGGCCGCGATGTTCCTGATGGGCACGTGGGAGTACCCGAACCAGCTGACGAACAACCCGGCCTTCGCCAAGAAGGACCTGGGCTGGTTCCCGTTCCCGACCGTTCCCGGTGGCGTCGGCGAGCCCGGCAACCTGGTCGGCAACCCGAGCAACTACTTCTCGGTCGCGAGCGGGTCGAAGAACAAGGACGCGGCGATCGACTACCTCACCACGACCGTCGCCTCCGACGCGTACATCGACGACCTGATCAAGAGTGGTGCGGTGCCCGCGACGAAGGGCGCGGACGCGAAGCTCGCCGGCAAGCCGAACGCCGAGTTCAACACCGACGTCTACAAGATGGTCTCGACCGCCCCGGCGTTCGCGCAGTCCTGGGACCAGGCGGTCTCGCCGGACGTCGCCAAGCGGCTGCTGAGCAACCTGCAGAAGCTGTTCCTGCAACAAATGACCGCCCAGGCCTTCGCCGACGACATGGCGCAGGCCCAGTGAGTAGCGTCTCTCTACGGGAGCGGCCCGGATTCGTCTGGGCCGCCCCCGCGGCGGTGTTCTTCGCATTGTTCGGCCTCGTGCCGATCGCGGTGGTCGTGTACCTGAGCGGCACCAGCTGGAACGGCCTCGGCACTCCCCAGTGGGTCGGCACCGAGAACTGGTCCGCGCTGCTCGACGACAGCGACTTCCTGCCGTCGCTGCGGACGACGGCCCTGCTCACGGTGGGGACCTGGCTCGTCCAGACGCCGCTCGCCCTGCTGCTGGGCGTCTGGTCGGCCGGTGCGCAGCGGTTCCGGGCGGTGCTGTCCACGGTGTTCTTCCTGCCGCTGCTGCTCTCGACGGCCGCGATCGCGCTCGTCTTCGTCTCGCTGCTCGACCCGAACTTCGGGCTGGCAGCGTCCTGGGGGAAGTACCTCGGCGCCCCGGACGGCAACTTCCTGGGCGACCCCTCCCGGGCGCTGCCGACCGTCATCTTCGTCCTGGCGTGGCAGTTCGTACCGTTCCACACGCTGCTCTACCAGGCGGCGACCCGGCAGATCCCGGCCTCGCTCTACGAGGCCGCGCAGCTCGACGGCGCGAACACCGTCCGGCAGTTCTTCGCGATCACGCTGCCGCAGCTGCGGAACACGATCGTCGCGTCCTCGGTGATGATGCTGGTCGGCTCCGTGACGTACTTCGAATCGGTGCTGCTGCTGACGAACGGCGGCCCGGGTAACGCGACCAAGGTCCTCCCGCTGCACATGTACCAAGAGGGCTTCGTCGCGTTCGACATGGGCTACGCCAGCGTCCTGGCGGTGCTGCTGGTGATCATCGGCACCGTGCTCTCGGTCGTCGTCGTGCGGACGACCGGTTACCACCGGATGGCGAGTGACCGGGAGGGCCTGTGAGCGCTCAAGTGATGACCCGACCGGAGACCCGGACCCAGCGGAGCAGCCCGGGCAAACCCCGGCGCCGCCGGGTCGGCAACGTACCGGCCGGCCTCGCGGCCGGCGTCTGGTTCCTGATCGTCGCGGTACCGATCTACTTCATCGTGGTGACGAGCATCCGCACCCAGGACGCCTACGTCACCGACGGCCCGCTGGATCCGCCCACCTCGGTGACGCTCGACAACTACTCGAACGTCCTGGAGCTGGGCTTCGCGACGTTCCTCCGCAACAGCGTGATCGCGGCGGTGGCCACCGTTGTGCTCGTGCTGGTGCTCGCGCTGCCCGCCGCCTACGCGATCGTGCGGGGGCGTAGTCGCGCGGTGCGGATGGGCTTCACGCTGTTCCTGGTCGGGCTGGCGATCCCGGCGCAGGCGGTGATCATCCCGATCTACCTGATCATCACCCGCCTGAACCTCTACGACAGCCTCACCGCGATCGTGCTGCCGACCGCCGCGTTCTCGCTGCCGATGGGTGTGGTGGTGCTGACCAGCGCGCTCCGGGACATCCCCGGCGAGCTGTACGAGGCGATGACGGTCGACGGCGCCGGGCCGGGCGTGCTGTTCCGGAGGCTCGTCCTGCCGCTCTCCCGGCCGGCCCTGGCCAGCGTCGGGATCTTCGCCGGGCTGAACGCCTGGAACGGCTTCCTGTTCCCCCTCGTCCTGACGCAGAGCGCGGACCAGCGGGTGCTCCCGCTCGGGCTGTGGAACTTCCAGAGCCAGTACGGCACCGACGTCCCGGGGCTGCTCGCCGCGGTGGTGCTCTCCGCGCTGCCCGTCCTGGCTCTCTACCTCTTCGGCCGACGTCACCTACTCAGCGGCCTGGCCGCCGGATTCGGTAAGTGAGGATCTTTATGGCGCTCGACTCCGTGACGGAACTCGCGGCACCGCCCGCAGTGATCCAGAACCCGGTGCTGACCGGCTTCCATCCCGACCCGTCGATTCTCCGGGTGGGGGAGGACTACTACCTCGCGACCTCGACGTTCGAATGGTTCCCGGGGGTCGGGCTGCACCACTCGCGCGACCTCGTGCACTGGCGGTCGCTGGGCGGGGCGCTGACCACCGAGGAACTCCTCCAGATGCGCGGCGTCCGGGACTCCGGCGGGGTGTGGGCGCCCTGCCTGTCCTACGCCGATGGGCTGTTCTACCTGGTGTACTCGAACGTCGGCACGTACGGCGGTGGGTTCTGGGACACCCCGAACTTCGTCGTCACCGCCCCGGACATCACCGGTCCGTGGTCGGAGCCGGTGCGGCTGCACTCGCTGGGCTTCGACGCGTCGATGTTCCACGACGACGACGGCCGCAGCTGGATGCTCAGCATGGCCGCGGACTTCCGGCCGGGGCGCGAGGTGTTCGCCGGCATCGTGCTGCAGGAGTACGACCGCGCGGCGCGGCGGCTGCGCGGGGAGCCGACGACGATCTTCACCGGTACGCAGGCCGGGCTGGTCGAGGGCCCGCACCTCTACCGGCACGACGGCTGGTACTACCTGGTGACCGCCGAGGGCGGTACGCAGTGGGAGCACCAGGTGACGGTGGCGCGGTCGCGGACGATCGCCGGGCCCTACGAGGTGGACCCGGCGGGGCCGATGCTGACGTCCTGGCCCGACCCGACGCTGGCGCTGCAGAAGGCGGGTCACGGCTCGCTCGTCGCGACACCGGACGGGGAGTGGTACCTCGCGCACCTGACCGGGCGGCCGCTCACCGAGCGCGGACGCTGCGTTCTGGGGCGGGAGACCGCGCTCCAGCGGGTGGAGTGGAGCGCGGACGGTTGGCCCCGGGTTCCGGGCGGGCGGCCCAGCAGCGAGGTGGTCGCGCCGCGTCTCGAGCCGCACCCGTGGCCGGCCGAGCCGGAGCGGGACGACTTCGACGCGCTGGTGCTCGGATCGCCGTGGAGCACGCTGCGGCGGCCCCCCTCGTCGGACTGGCTCAGCCTGACCGAGCGCCCCGGGCAGCTGCGGCTCTACGGCGGCGAATCGCCGGTCTCGCTCCGCGACTCCAGTCTGGTCGGACGCCGGATCGAGCACCTGTCCTGTGCGTTCGAGACCCGGGTGAGTTCCGCGCCGGCCACGTTCCGCCACATGGCCGGAGTCGCGGCGTACTACAACACGCTCAACTGGGCGTACGCCCGGCTCACCTGGCACGAGGTGCACGGGCCGTGCGTGGACGTGCTGGTCTCCGACCGGGGCCGGCTGGTCAACGCCAGCGCGCCGGTCCCGGTCGCCGACCCGGCTGCGGGCGTGACGCTGCGTGCCGAGCTCGACCGCGCGTCGCTGCGCTTCGGGTACGCGATCGGTGACGGCGCGCTGCAGTGGTGGCCGGAGACGCACGACGCCACCCGGCTCTCCGACGAGTACGCGCTGGAGATCTACGACGCGAGGGAGAAGGTGTCCGGGTTCACCGGGGCGTTCTTCGCGCTCTGGGCGCAGGACCTGACCGGCGGCCAGCTCCCCGCCGACTTCGCCTACGCGACGTACGAGCGGCGCTGAGGGACGCCCGGCCCCAACCCCCGGCGGTGGGTTGGGGTCGGTGCCCGGCGCGATATCGCCGGAATGCGGGGGACTACCCGGGGTTAGGGTTGCGGCACAACGACTTTCCTCGGACCCAGGAGTACAACCGTGCGCATCGCGCTCTTCGCTCACCCCGGCGGCCGTGCCTTCGGCGTCGTGGAAGGGCCGGCCGGAACCGACGATCCGGAGGCGCTGACGATCGCGGAGATCGAGGGTGTGCCGTTCGCCGGCATCCAGTTCACCGGCGAACGGTGGGCGCTCGCCGACGTCCAGTTGCTACCGCCGATCCTGCCCAGCAAGGTGGTCGGCATCGGCCGCAACTACGCCGCCCACGCCAGCGAGCTCGGCAACCAGGTCCCCAGCGCGCCGCTGCTGTTCCTCAAGCCGCCGACCACGGTCATCGGTCCGGGCGCGCCGATCCGGCTCCCGGTCGACTCGAAGCAGGTCGAGCACGAGGCCGAGCTCGCCGTCGTGATCGGCGGCAAGGGCGCCCGCGCGGTGAGCCGCGAGAAGGCGATGGAATCGGTCTTCGGCTACACCTGCGCCAACGACGTCACCGCCCGCGACCAGCAGCGCGCGGACATCCAGTTCACCCGGGCCAAGGGTTACGACTCGTTCTGCCCGATCGGGCCGTGGATCGAGACCGACCTCAAGTACGCCGACGTCGGCGTGCAGGCGCTGGTCAACGACGAGGTGAAGCAGGACGGCCGTACCAAGGACATGATCTTCGACGTCCCGACGCTGGTCTCCTACGTCTCGCACGTGATGACGCTGCTGCCCGGCGACGTGATCCTCACCGGCACCCCCTCCGGCGTCGGGCCGATCGTCGCCGGCGACTCGGTCAGCGTCCGCATCGAGGGTCTCGGCACCCTGACCAACCCCGTAGCCAACCGCGCCTGAAGGATTTCCGTGTCGACCACCCTGCACCGCGATCCGTCCGTACGAGTGCGGTTCTGTCCGTCGCCCACCGGTAACCCGCACGTCGGGTTGGTCCGGACCTGCCTGTTCAACTGGGCGTTCGCTCGCCACCACGGTGGGACGTTCGTGTTCCGGATCGAGGACACCGACGCCGCCCGCGACTCGGAGGAGTCGTACCAGCAGCTGCTGGACTCGCTGCGCTGGCTCGGCCTGGACTGGGACGAGGGCCCCGAAGTCGGTGGTCCGTACGGGCCGTACCGGCAGTCGGAGCGGCGGGACGTGTACGCCGACGTCGTCGCGAAGCTCACCGACGCCGGGTACCTCTACGAGTCGTTCTCCACGGCCGAGGAGATCGAGGCCAGGCACCGTGCCGCCGGCCGCGACCCGAAGCTCGGCTACGACAACCACGACCGGAACCTCACCGACGCCGAGAAGGACGCGTTCCGCGCCGCCGGCCGGTCGCCGGTGCTGCGGTTCCGGATGCCCGACGACTCGATCGGCTGGACCGACCTGGTCCGCGGCGACGTCACGTTCGCGCCCGGCACGGTGCCGGACTACGTCGTCGTGCGGGGGAACGGCGACCCGCTCTACCCGCTGGTGAACCCGGTCGACGACGCGCTGATGCGGATCACCCACATCCTGCGTGGTGAGGACCTGCTGCCCAGCACCCCGCGGCAGATCGCGCTCTACCGTGCGCTCATCGACGTCGGCGTGGCCGAGCGGGTACCGGAGTTCGGGCACCTGCCGTACGTCATGGGGGAGGGCAACAAGAAGCTCTCCAAGCGCGACCCGCAGGCCAACCTGCTGCACTACCGCGAGCGCGGTTTCCTGCCCGAAGGGCTGCTGAACTACCTCGCGCTGCTCGGCTGGTCGATCGCCGAGGACCGCGACATCTTCACGCTGCGGGAGATGACCGAGGCGTTCGACGTCCGGCGGGTGAGCCCGAACCCGGCGCGCTTCGACGGCAAGAAGTGCGAGGCGATCAACGCCGCGCACCTCCGGCTGCTCGCGCCGGACGACTTCGCCGAGCGGTTGGTGCCCTACCTCGCGGGCGCCGGCCTGGTGTCCCCGGAGCCGACCGAGGCCGAGCGGGCGCTGATCACCGCGGCTGCGCCGCTGGTCCAGGAGCGGATGCCGGTCCTCGGCGACGCGCGCGGCATGCTCGGGTTCCTGTTCGTGAAAGACATCACTGTCGACGCCGACGTGCAGGCGAAGGTGCTCGGTCCCGACGCCGCCCCGGTGCTGGACGCGACGATCGCGGTGCTCGACGGGTTGGCGCCGTGGGCGGCCCCGGAGATCGAGAACGCGCTGAAATCGGCGTTGGTGGACGGCCTCGGGCTCAAGCCGCGGAAGGCGTTTGCGCCGGTCCGGGCCGCGATCACGGGCCGAACGGTGTCGCCGCCGCTCTACGAGTCGATGGAGCTGCTCGGCGCGGAACAGACCCTGGCGCGGCTGCGGGCCGCCCGCGAGACGATCGGTTAGCCCTGGAGTGCGGGGCCGGTGGCGGGCTCGGTCCGTCCGCCCACCGGCCACCGCCCGGGGTGGGGCCGATTTGGGAGCGGGCGGAAGTCTCGGCTAGAGTTACTGACGTTGCGAGCGGATGACCGCCAAGCAGACGCCTCGCAGCAAGAAGCTCGGTAGTACAGCAATATTGGGGTATGGGGTAATTGGCAGCCCGACGGTTTCTGGTTCCGTTAGTCTAGGTTCGAGTCCTGGTACCCCAGCTCCAACAGCGTTCGACCCCTCAGTTGAACGTTGTCCTAGGGCCCCGTCGTCTAGCGGCCTAGGACGCCGCCCTCTCAAGGCGGTAGCGCCGGTTCGAATCCGGTCGGGGCTACAAGTGAAAGGCCCGGTCGCACTCGTGCGACCGGGCCTTTGTCGTTCCGTTACCTGGCCGTCGCGGGTCGGCGCGGAACCGGACGGGCTCCTGGCGCGCCCAACCTCCATGCGCCCTCCCGGGTTACGAATCGAGCTCGTGCTCTTCATCCTCACGGTGCTCGCGGTGGTCGCCTGGTTCGTCTGGCACGAGACTCGTCCGCCCGCACCGATCGACTACTGACTCCCTCGGCCAGCAGCCTGGCGGTGAGGTCCTCCGCGTGTCTCGCTGCAACGCGCCGTACGGATAAAAGATGGTTCGCCCCAGACACGCTTTCCAGTCCCGTAAGGCCCGCGAACATCACCCGCGTCTGATTCATCCTGTTAAATGACCTGTGACAGAGCTATGTACAGGTTTGAGGGATCCAGACGGGTCCACTGACTGTGGACAGGTAGGTGTTGATATGAAGCCCAGGTTCCGCCGCCTCGCGCACGCGGGCGCTGCAACCGTCGGAGCCGCGGTCACGGCGTTCGTCCTCGCGGGCGGATCGACCGCGAACGCGGACCAGCTCGAACTGCTGCCCGGTGTCCCGGCAGTGGCCGGGGTGCCGAACCAGGCCAGTGCTCCGGCCGAGGAGGAGACCCCAGAGGCCAACCCGGTGGTGCCGGGTGCGTCCCGCGGGCCGGAGGTGCCGGAGACGACGCCGCCCGAGGAGGCGGAGAACCAGCCCGTCGTGCCGACCGGCCAGCCGCAGGTGCCGGAGACGACGCCGCCGGGCGAGGAGACCAGTACGCAGCCCGTCGTGCCCGCGGCGAGCCCGACGCCGAGCGGGACGCCCAGCGAGGGTGTCGGGACGCAGCCGGCCGTGCCGGCGAGCCCTACGCCCAGTGAGGGAGTCGCCACCGGGCCCGCGGTGCCGGAGACCGCGGAGAACCAGCCGCAGTTGCCGGTTACCGGCCGGGACGACGGCCCGATGATCGCGGCCCTCGGTGGCCTCACCCTGGCCGCCGGCGCGGGCCTCGTGCTCGCCACCCGCAGACGCCGGGTCCGCTGACCTACCGCGCCGCGTGCCCCTGTGGCCCGCCGGCGCCCACCACACGTGCGATGGCCCCGGGCTCCTGCCCGGGGCCGTCGTGGTTCCCATGCTTGTGCAAGAGCCCCTGCTACAGCCCGGACAAGCGCTGGCCCGCCCGGATGACCTGCACCGCGTGGCGCTCGCCGGGGCGGCGGCCGAGGCGCTCTATCGGGCCGGAGATCGAGATCGCGGCGATCACGCGCCCCTGCCGGTCCCGCACCGGCGCGGACACCGACGCGACGCCGGGCTCCCGCTCGGCGACGCTCGACGCCCACCCGCGACGCCGCACCTCGGCGAGCGTCCGCCCGCTGAACCGGCACCGCGGCAGCAGCGGAAGCACCGACTCCGGCGGCTCCCAGGCCAGCAGCACCTGTGCGCCGGAGCCCGCGGTGATCGGCAGCGCGGTGCCGACCGGAACCGTGTCACGCAAACCACTCGACCGTTCGGCGGCGGCCACGCAGATCCGCTCGTCCGCGCGGCGAAGATAGAGCTGGGTGCTCTCCCCGGTCGCGTCGCGCAACTGGGCCAGCACCGGCGACGCCGCGGTCAGCAGCGCGTCGGGAGCGGCGTTGGCCAGTTCGGCCAGCCGCGGCCCGGGACGCCAGCGTCCGGCCTCGTCGCGAACGAGCAGCCGATGCGCCTCGAGCGCCTGCGCGAGGCGGTGCGCGGTTGCCCGGGGAAGGCCGGAACGCTCGACGAGCTCGGCCAGGCTGGCGCCGTCGACCGTGGCCTCGAGGATCGCTACGGCCTTGTCGAGAACACCGACACCGCTGATAGTCTGTCCCACAAGACGAAACTACCATCCCACATCGCAGGAAGTCATGAGGTTGGGAGCCTGACATGGGCCGAACGCTCGCGGAGAAAGTCTGGGACGCGCACGTGGTGCGCTCGCAGCCGGGGGAACCCGACCTGCTCTACATCGATCTGCACCTCGTCCACGAGGTGACCAGCCCGCAGGCGTTCGAGGGGCTTCGCCTGGCCGGCCGTCCGGTGCGTCGTCCGGACCTCACGATCGCGACCGAGGACCACAACGTCCCGACCGTCGACATCGACAAGCCGATCGCCGACCCGGTCAGCCGGGTGCAGGTCGACACGCTGCGCAAGAACTGCGCCGAGTTCGGCGTGCGACTGCACCCGATGGGCGACGCCGGGCAGGGCATCGTGCACGTCATCGGCCCGCAGCTGGGGCTGACCCAGCCGGGCATGACCGTCGTCTGCGGCGACAGCCACACCTCGACCCACGGCGCGTTCGGTGCGCTGGCGTTCGGTATCGGCACCAGCGAGGTCGAGCACGTCCTGGCGACCCAGACGCTGCCGCTGCGGCCTTTCAAGACGATGGCGATCAACGTGAACGGGGCGCTCGGCGAGGGCGTCACGCCGAAGGACATCATCCTCGCGGTGATCGCGAAGATCGGCACCGGCGGCGGTCAGGGTCACGTCCTGGAGTACCGGGGTCAGGCCATCCGCGAGCTCTCCATGGAGGGTCGGATGACGATCTGCAACATGTCGATCGAGGCGGGCGCCCGCGCCGGCATGATCGCGCCGGACGAGACCACGTTCGCGTACTTGAAGGGGCGCCCGCACGCCCCGGAGGGCGCCGACTGGGACACGGCGGTCGAGTACTGGAAGACGCTGCCGACCGACGACGACGCCACGTTCGACGTCGAGGTCGACATCGACGCGAGCGCGCTGACGCCGTTCGTGACCTGGGGCACCAACCCGGGCCAGGGACTGCCGCTCGGCGCATCGGTGCCGGACCCGGCCGCGTTCACCGACCCGGCCGCCCGGGCCGCCGCCGAACGCGCGCTGGAGTACATGGGCCTCACCGCAGGCACGCCGCTGCGCGAGATCACCGTCGACACGGTCTTCCTCGGCTCCTGCACCAACGGCCGGATCGAGGACCTGCGGGCCGCCGCGGCGGTGCTGCGCGGGCGTCACATCGCCGAGAACATCCGGATGCTCGTCGTCCCGGGTTCGGTGCAGGTACGCCTGCAGGCCGAGGCCGAGGGACTCGACAAGGTCTTCAGCGAAGCCGGTGCGGAGTGGCGCCAGGCCGGATGCTCGATGTGCCTGGGCATGAACCCGGACACGCTCTCGCCCGGTGAGCGTTCGGCGTCCACCTCGAACCGCAACTTCGAGGGACGGCAGGGCAAGGGCGGCCGGACCCACCTGGTCTCGCCGCTGGTCGCGGCGGCGACCGCGATCACTGGCCACCTGGCGGCACCGGCCGACCTGCCGCCCGTCGAGACCCCCGTCGGGAGCTGAGAACGATGGAGAAATTCACCACGCACACCGGCCGGGCGGTGCCGCTGCGCCGGTCCAACGTCGACACGGACCAGATCATCCCGGCCGTCTACCTGAAGCGGGTCACCCGCACCGGGTTCGAGGACGGGCTGTTCTCGGCGTGGCGCGCCGATCCCGAGTTCGTGCTCAATCAGCCGCAATACGCGAACGCCACGGTGTTGGTCGCCGGGCCTGAGTTCGGCACCGGATCGTCGCGTGAGCACGCGGTGTGGGCGTTGAAGGACTACGGCTTCAAGGTCGTCATCTCGCCGCGTTTCGCCGATATCTTCCGCGGTAACTCGCTCAAGGCAGGTCTGCTCACGGTTGTCCTCCCGGAAGCGACCGTGGAGTGGCTCTGGAAGACGATCGAGGCGGATCCCACCACCGAGATCACCGTCGATCTGGACGCGCAGCAGGTGCGGGTCGGCGACCGGATCGAGGAATTCGAGTTCGACGAGTACAGCCGTTGGCGGCTGATGGAAGGGCTCGACGACATCGGCCTCACACTGCGCCACGCGGACGCCGTCGACGCTTTCGAGAAGCAGCGTCCGAGCTGGTTGCCGCGGACGCTGAGCGCGGCTCAGTAGGCGCTGCAAGGCGTTTCCTCTCGGCTCTGGCGGCCGGAATTCGTTGCGGGCAACGGATTCCGGCCGCTTCGTTTTTGCCGGAACAGAGCGCTTCTCACGCGTAAACCGGGCGTGTGCGAGGAGAAACCGTTACGACACAACGAAATTCGTCCTCCCGTGGTCATTGTGCGTTCTCGAAAGCGGGCCTAACGTTCGCGCCGAGGCGTCCGGCCTGCGCGCATTCGTACTTGATGCGCACTTTGAGGGGGAACTAGTGAACAAGACCGAACTGATCGAGACGCTCGTGCAGCGCCTCGGCGACCGTCGATCCGCGACCGCGGCCCTCGACGGCGTTATCGAGGAGATCCAGCGGGCCGTCGCCCGGGGAGAACGAGTGGCGATCACCGGCTTCGGCACTTTCGAGAAGCGAGTGCGGAACGCGCGGACCGCGCGGAATCCGCGTACCGGGGAAGCCGTGAAGGTGAAGAAGACGTTCACCCCGGCTTTCAAGGCGGGGCAGGGATTCAAGGACATCGTTACCGGAACGAAGAAGCTCGCGAAGGCTCCGGTGGCGTCGATCTCGGCACCGGTCGCGGCGTCCACGTCGGCCCCGGTCGCCGCCGCGGCCCGGAACGGCGCGACTCGTCCGGCGCGATCCACGGCAACCCGCTCGACGACGTCGCGGGCGGTCAACGGAACACCGACGCGGGCCACCAAGGCCACGACTCCGGCGAAGTCGACGGCCACCGCCACCGCGACGAAGGCCGCTCCGGCCAGGACCTCGCGGGCCACGGCGACGAAGTCCACGGCCGCGAAGTCCACGGCGACGAAGGCGACGGCGACCAAGGCCTCCGCGAGCAAGGCCACAGCGAGCAAGGCCACGGCGACCAAGGCCGCGGCCGCGAAGTCCACCGGGGCCACCGCGACCAAGGCCACCGCGAAGGCGACGCCCGCCAAGAGCGCGGCCAAGGCCACGCCGACGAAGACCGCGGCCACCAAGTCGACCGCGGCCAAGGCAACGACGTCCCGGGCCGCGACCGCGACGAAGAGCACGGCGGCGAAGGCCACCCCGGCGAAGTCGGGCGCGACCAAGGCCACCACCGCGAAGGCCACCACGGCGAAGGCCACTGCCGCCAAGGCGCCGGCCAAGAGCGCGGCGAAGGCAGCACCGGCCAAGACCAGCGCAGCGGCGGCTCCGGCCAAGACCGCCACCGCCAAGGCCACCGCGACGAAGGCGGCACCGGCCAAGGCCCGCGCCGGCGCGGGTAGCAAGCCGGCCTCGGCCGGGTCCGCGAACACCGCGCCGAAGGCGGCAGGCAAGAAGGCGAAGACCGCGTCGGGCGGCAAGAAGAAGAAGTAGGAAGACACCCAGGTGCGATGACCGGGGTACCGGCCGCGGGACAACGAGAACCATCCAGCGCTGCTGACTGGTCCTCGATCGAGACGTCGCGGGGAAGCGGCGTTCTCACCGGTCCCGCGGGCCGGTCGGTCCGGACCCGCTGATCAGGGTCCGGGCCGCTGCACAGTTCGGGTTCGCGTCAACCGCTCGGGTCGGCGTCGACCGCTCGGGCCGTGGAGCCGCCTCGGGCCCGCGGAACCGCCCGGGCCCGGGGCACGGCCCCGGGAGTCGTTACGGGTTGCTCTCCGGGCGGATGCTCGGCAGGTAATCCGCCTGCACCAGCCGCTCACCGGCGAAGTGCAGGGCCCAGATGCTGCCCTTGCGGCTGCGGAGCCCGCCGTTGCGGTGCGCGGTCGGGTTGGCGTCGACGATCGACCCGTCGGCGTCCGCGAGGTCGGTGATGACGCCCGGGATCAGCCCACCCTGGCTGCACACCGCGGTGACGTCTCCGCCCGCGGCCAGCTCGCGGATCCGGCCGACGACCGCGGCGGGATCGTCGCCGAACGTCTCCTCGTCGAACACCGCGTCCGTCACGACGTCGAGACCGAGCGCTGCGGCCAGCGGTTCCACCGTCTGCCGGCACCGGACCTTGTCCGACGAGAGCACGCGCACCGGCCGGAACCAGGGGACCAAGTCGGCCAACCACACCGCCTGGGCCTGCCCACTGGCCTCCAGTGGACGCTCGGCGTCCGGGCCGGGCCACGTCTGCTTGTCACCGGCCTTCCCGTGCCGGACCAGGAGCACGGTGGCCGTGATCTCGGGGAGGCCCGCGAACGCCCGCACGACGCCGGCGTCGTGGGAGTGCGTCACCCGCTCGACGGCGCGCTCCGGGGAGAGCCAGACCAGGCCGTCCACTTCCTCGTTGCGGGTGAACTCGCCCTCCACGGCGCGCATCGCCCAGTAGTCCACGATCTTGGGCACCAGGCCGGTACCCGTACTGCGGTGCTGACCCCCACGCGGCGGCACCAAGTAGGACGTCGAGGGCAGCCGAGGTCCCACCACCGGCTGCAGCCCGGTCTCCTCGATCACCTCGCGGCAGGCCGCGGCCAGCTCGTGCTCGTCCGGATCGAGCTTGCCCTTCGGCAGCGACCAGTCGTCGTAGCGCGGGCGGTGGATCAGCGCGATCTCCACACCGTCGGCCCCGTGCCGCCAGACGACACCGCCGGCGGCTCGCACCTCGGCGTGGTTCTCCGACGTCATCCGCGCAGCCAGCCGGTCAGCCTCGGCTGGTTCGTCCGCTCCCAGACCGGTGCGTACCGGGCCCGGGACGCGTGGACCGCGGCACGCTCCCGCTCGACCAGCCGTCCGCAGGTGATCACCAGCTCGGTGTCGTCCGCGTGGGCGAGCGCGATGTCGCGCCACTCGTCGGCGGCGATCGCGGCGTCCTGGTGTTCGCCGAGGACTTCCTGCACTTCCGCGCACGCCTTGGCCAGCCGGGTCGCGGGCGCACCGACGACCGGCGCCACGGCCTCCGCGGCGTACCGCGCACGCTTGGCATGGATCCGGGCGGCGTGCCAGGTGTCGTCCGGGTCGTCCAGTGTCAACCTGCCGGCCTTACGGGCGAGCTTGTCCCAGACCACCTCGACCATCGACGGCAGGACCCAGACGGCCCGTTGGCCGGCCAGCTCCACGGTCTCCGGCGTGCGGACGGTGTCGATCAGCAGGTCCAACAGGGCCGGGTAACGGTCCGAGGTCAATGCGGCGTCCAGATTCTTCAGCGCCGTGCGCTGCCGGTCACCGAGGATCGAATCGATCCGCGCGACGACCGCAGCGTCCAGTGGCGCGAGTGGGTCGGTCTCAGCGGTCGACCGTAGCCGGGCGCGCAGCACCTCGGCGTCCCGGGGGCCACCGAGCGCCGCGGCGAGCCAGCGCAGTTCGGCGTCGAGCGGTGCGGCCCACTCCCGGTCGACCAGCGGTCCGAACGTCCGCAGATCGCTGCGGAGCCGGCGGCAGCAGACCCGCGCCTGGTGCACGGCGTCCGGCTCGCCGCGGCGCACCCGGACGTCGTAGTCGAGGAGCCGGCGCGCCGACCGGCGCAGCACGTACCCGATCGCGTCCGCGGCCGACGACCGTTCGGTGACCTCGCCGGCGACCGGCAGATCCGGCGGAGCGGTGGCCCGCCGGCCGAGCGCGCGGACCAGCTTCGGGGTGGTCGCGCCCCCGACCGCACCCGCCTGCACGAGGGCGGCGGCGGTCGCTTCCAGCGCACGGCCGGCCTTCTTGCCGTCGGCCTTGCGCTCGACCTCCAGCTCCCGGAACGTCGTCCGGACACCGGATCCGTCGGCGAGCAAACCACGGCCCTCGGACACCTCGACGGTGTCGTCGACCAGCTCGGCCAGCGGCCCCGAGCCGTCCACGATCAGGTACCGGTCGCGGTCGGTGCGCAGGGTCGCGACCGGCACGAGCGGCGCGGTGCGGACCCAGGCGGTCACCAGGTCGGTCAGTTCGGTCGGCGGCGCGTCGGCCGGGCCGTCGACGGCGATCTCGTCGCGCACGGTCGCGCCGGCTGCCGTCGCACCCTTCGGCAGCTTGAGGTGCCAGGGCGGACCGTCCTCGCCGGTGCGGTGCCGCAGCGTGATGCCGAGCCGGGCCAGCCGCAGATCGGTGGTGTCGTAGTAGACGGCGGTGAGCACCTGCCGTCCCTGCGCCTCCACCCGGCGTCCGTTGCCGAGGGCGGCCGTCAGGTCCGGGAGGACGAACCTCCCGTGGACCCCGAACTTCAGTTCTTCCTCGCGCAATGGACGTCCGTTCCTGGTCTGCGCCGTGATGGCGGTGTCAGCCGACGATGCGGGCCAGCAACCTCTCCTGGACGTCACGCAGCGGTCGGTCGGTGGTGCCCTGCCGACGCGTCCACGCGCCGTCCGGGCCGAGATCGAAACCGGCGGCCGAGGCGGCGAGCGCGGTGTCCAGCGTCGCCCGGAGCATTCGGCGAGCCTGGTCGTCGCTGACCCGCACCATCGCTTCGACGCGGCGGTCGAGGTTGCGGTGCATCATGTCGGCCGAGCCGATCCAGAACTCCTCGGCCTCGGTGCCGGGCGCACCGTTGCCGAACCGGATGACCCGGGAGTGCTCGAGGAACCGGCCGAGGATCGACCGGACCCGGATGTTCTCGCTCAGCCCGGGGACCCCGGGCCGCAGCGCGCAGATGCCCCGGATCACCAAGTCGACCTTCACCCCGGCGCGGGAGGCCCGGTAGAGCGCGTCGATCACACCTTCGTCGACGATCGAGTTCGCTTTGAGCTGCACCAGCCCGGGGCGGCCGGCCTTCACGTGCTCGATCTCGCGCTCGAGTCGCTCGACGATGCCCCGCCGGACGCCGTACGGCGCCACCATCAGCGTCCGGTAGTCGGTCTGCCGCGAGTAGCCGGTGAGGACGTTGAACAGGTCGGTCAGGTCGCGGCCCACGTCCGGGTCGGCGGTGAACAGCCCGAGGTCCTCGTAGAGGCGCGCGGTCTTCGGGTTGTAGTTGCCGGTGCCGATGTGCGCGTACCGGCGGATCCGGCCGTTCTCGTTCCGCACCACCAGCGACGTCTTGCAGTGCGTCTTCAAGCCCACCAGGCCGTAGACGACGTGGCATCCCGCGCGCTCCAGCGCCTTCGCCCAGGAGATGTTGGCCTGCTCGTCGAACCGGGCCTTGATCTCCACCAGGACGACGACCTGCTTGCCCGCGCTCGCGGCGTCGATCAGCGCGTCGACGATCGGCGAGTCACCGGACGTGCGGTAAAGGGTCTGCTTGATCGCGAGCACGTTCGGGTCGGCCGCGGCCTGCTCGATGAACCGCTGCACGCTGGTCGCGAACGAGTGGTACGGGTGGTGCACCAGCACGTCGCCCTCGCGCAGCGTCGCGAACACGCTGCGCGGCGTCTCGCCCTCGGCGAAGCGCGGGTGCGTGGCCGGCACGAACGGCTCGAACTTCAGGTCCGGCCGGTCGACGCCGGCGAGCGCGAACAACCCGGAGAGGTCGAGCAGACCGGGCACCCGCAGGACGTCCTGCTCGGCGACGTCCAGCTCGCGGACGAGTAGCTCCAGCACGTGCTCGCTGACGTTGGAGGCCACCTCCAGCCGGACGACCGGGCCGAACCGGCGGCGGGCGAGCTCGCGTTCGAGCGCCTGCAGCAGGTCCTCGTCCCGGTCCTCCTCGACCTCCAGGTCGGCGTTGCGGGTGACCCGGAACAGGTGGTGCTCGACCACCTGCATGCCCGGGAACAGCTGGCTCAGGTGGACGGCGATGAGGTCTTCCACCGGCAGGAAGCCGCCCTCGACGGCGACGAAGCGCGGGACGTTGTCCGGCACCTTGACCCGGGCGAACCGCTCGGAGCCTTGGCCGCCCTCCGGATCGCGGACCACCACGGCGAGGTTGAGCGAGAGTCCGCTGATGTACGGGAACGGGTGTGCCGGGTCGACCGCCAGCGGCGTGAGCACCGGGAAGATCAGTTCGCGGAAGAACCGGTGCAGCCGGTGCTGCTCGTCGTCGCCGAGCTCGGCCCAGTGCAGGATCTTGACGCCGGTGGCCTCCAGCGCGGGCTGGACGTCGTCGGAGAAGCAGCGGGCGTGCCGCTCGACCAGCTCGGCCGAGCGCTGGGCGATCAGCGAGAGCTGGTCACCGGCGGAGAGACCGTCCACCGACCGGACCGAGAGGCCGGTCGACTTGCGGCGCTTCAGGCCGGCCACCCGGACCATGTAGAACTCGTCGAGGTTCGAGGCGAAGATCGCGAGGAACTTGGCGCGCTCGAGCAGCGGGACCGTGCTGTCCTCGGCGAGGGAGAGCACCCGCGCGTTGAAGTCGAGCCAGGACAGCTCGCGGTTGAGGAACCGGCCCTCGGGCAGCGGCTGGTCGGCCAGCGGGAGGGCGTCGTCCTCCTGCTCGGCGAGCTGCTCGACCTCCTCGGCCAGTTCGCTCGCGGGCGGCACGGCGGCGTCCGGGGGTGCGGCCACGGTCTCCGGTACGGCGGGGGCGCCCGGCGTCTCGCTCTCGGCCGGCGACTCGACGCCTGCCGTGGTCGGGCCACCGGCAATCGCCGCGGCGTCGGCGGCCTCGGCCGCGGTGACGGCCTCCGGCGCCCGGGCCCGGGACGGAGCTTTGACGGGAGCCAACGCGTCGGCCGGAACGTGGGCCGGCGCGCTGCCGTTCGCGGTCGGCTCGTGGGCGATCGGAGCCTCGACGGTCGGAGCCTCGACGGTCGGGGCCTCGCTCGGCGCGGTGCCGTTACCGCCGCGAGGGAGGAACCGGCCGTTGGCATCCCGGGCCCGGCCGGCCCGCTTCGCCTGGTCGTCCGCGGCGGGGGCCACGGACGCGCTGGTGGTCGCGGTGCTCTCGGTCGTGGCGCTCACGGTTCCATCCTTCCCGCCGTCGGGTGGGCTCTGTCCACAAATCCTGCTTTGACGGTTCGTGCACTTCGCGCGAACTCGTCCGGCGGGGTAGCCCCGATGCTCGGTCCGACGTCAGCCGGCGCCGGGGAACGTGACGATCGTCACCAGCGTGACCTCGTCGGATGCGTTCCGTTCCAGCCGCACCCGCTGGCCGGGGCGCAGCCGGAGAAGACCGCCCGCGTCGAAGGCCGCCGCCGCGAACGGGACGTCGCTTCCGTCGTCGAGCAACACGCTGCCGTCACGGGTTTCCGGAGCGAACTGCCGCACCGTGCCCTGGACGCTCGTCACGACGTCCACTCTAGTCGCGCACCCCGGTTGCCGCGAACGGGGAACTGTGCCGAATACGCAGGTGGAACCGATCAGCACGCCGCGCAACCGGCTGGGAACACGGACGGGGTGGAAGCGAGCAACGCGGCGGTCCGCGGCCCGAGCCCGAGCGCCCGGGCGGCGGCGAGGTCGGCGGCGGTGTCCACGTCCTGGCGGAGCGACGGACCGACGCGCCGAGTCGCGATCTCCGGGCCGCCCGACGCGAGGTCGACCGCGCCGTCGCTCGCGTGGACGAGTGCCGACCCCGGCCCGTACGCCGGGTTCAGCGGTGTGCGCCCGGGTGCGGCGAGCAGCGTGGTGCCGGTACCGGCGGCGTCCGGGACGAAGGAGCGGACGCCCAGCCGCTCGACCGTGCGCAGGGCGACGTCCAGCTCGGCCGTTCGGAGCGCGGGGAGATCGGCGCCGAGCGTCGCCGTACCGCGGGCACCACGGCGATCGGTCCGGCTCAGCAGCGCGGCCACCGACGCGCCGTGTCGCAGCGCGGCGTTCAGCCCGCTGCCCGGGGTGTCCGGAACGCAGACCGCGCCGAGCGCGCCGAGCGCGGCTGCGGCGACCGGGTCGTCGGTCACGACGACGACGCGGTCGACGCGGTCCGCGGCGAGGACCGCGGCCACCGTGTCCAGCGCCATCGCGAGCGCCACCTCGGCGTGCCAGTCACCGGTTTCGTCCGGTGCTTCCAGCGCGCCGAGCGGGTCAGGGCCGCTGAAGTACGCGACGGCGGCCGGCAGCGTCGCACGCAGCCGGCTCTTCGCCTGTCCCAGCGGTTTGACCGGCGTCACGATCGACCATCCCGTCACGCCCCCATCCTCACACTGCGCGGGTTATCCGTCTCCAGGGTGGCGGCGAGGGTCTTTCGTCTTCAGGGTGGGCGGGCGGGGGGTGTAGGGCCGGAGAAACACTGTCTTCGCTGCCTGGCTCCGGCCCGCTGGTGTACGGCGTAGGGTGAGGTTTCCTGCAAGCGAGTGGCTCGAAGGCCGGCGACGTTCGGTCCCGCGGACGAGGAGGCGGCACTGCGGTGCGCCGGGGATTCTGGCTGCGGTTCGCGGAGTTCATCGTGCGTCCGCTTCTCACCGTTTTCACCCGCCGGACGTGGCTGGGGCACGACAACGTGCCGTCGACCGGCCCGGCGATCTTCGTCGCGAACCACACCTCCTGGGCCGACCCGCTCGTCATCGCCCACTTCCTCTACGACCGACCGCGCGAGATGCGGTTTCTGATCAAGTCGGGACTGTTCAGGGTGCCGTTGGTCGGCACCGTGCTGCGGTCGTCCGGCCAGATCCCGGTCCACCGGTCGACCCGTAACGCCGGGGACGCTCTACACACCGCGGCGGTACGGATCCGTGCCGGCGAAGCACCGTTGATTTACCCGGAGGGCACCATCACCCGCGATCCCGACCTGTGGCCGATGCAGGGCAAGACCGGCGCCGCCCGCCTGTTCCTGGACACCGGTGCGCCGGTGATTCCGATCGTGCAGTGGGGTGCGCAGCAGATCCACGACCACCGCACCAGCAAGGTCAGACTGCGTCCGCGCACGCCGGTGACCGTGTCGGCCGGGCCACCGGTCGACCTGTCCGCGTACGTCGGCGCATCGCCGACCGGACCAGTGCTCAAGGAGATCACCGACGTGATCATGCGGCGGCTGCGGGACGACCTCGCCGAACTGCGTGGTGAGCCGGCGCCGACCGGCCCGCTGTTCACCCTCGAGGAGTCGCCGCGAGGGCTGGCGCAGTGAGCGGCGCGGACACGGTGCGCGCCGCCGTTCTGGGCGCCGGTTCATGGGGCACCGCGTACGGCAAGGTGCTGGCCGACGCCGGGTGCGAAGTGACGATCTGGGCGCGCCGGCCGGAGCTGGCCGTCGCGCTGAACGAGCACCGGGAGAACGGCGACTACCTGCCCGGCGTCCGGCTGCCGGACCGGCTCAAAGCGACCGCCGACCACAAGGAGGCGCTCTCCGGCGCCGACCTGGTCGTGCTGGCGGTGCCGTCGCAGACGATGCGGGCGAACCTGGAGCACTGGGTCGACGCGCTCGGCGACGACACCACACTCGTCAGCCTCGCCAAGGGCGTCGAGCTCGGCACGCACAAGCGGATGACCGAGGTGATCATCGAGGTCACCGGGGTACCGGCCAGCCGGGTCGCGGTGGTGTCCGGCCCGAACCTGGCCAAGGAGATCGCGTCCGAGCAGCCCGCCGCGACGGTGGTGGCCTGCACCGACCCGGCCCGGGCCGAGTTGCTCCAGCGGGCGTCCACGACGTGGTACCTGCGCCCGTACACGAACACCGACGTCGTCGGCTGCGAGCTCGGCGGCGCGGTGAAGAACGTCATCGCGCTCGCCTGCGGGATGGCCGAGGGCATGGGGTTCGGCGACAACACGAAGGCGTCGCTGATCACCCGCGGGCTCGCGGAGACCGCGCGGCTCGGGGTGGCGCTCGGGGCCGACCCGATGACGTTCGCCGGGCTGGCGGGGCTGGGCGACCTGGTGGCGACGTGCACGTCGCCGCTGTCCCGGAACCGGACGTTCGGCGAGCGGCTCGGGCGCGGCGAGACGCTCGAGCAGGTGTACGCGCACAGCAGGCAGACCGCCGAGGGCGTCAAGTCCTGCCTCTCGATCTCCGAGCTGGCCGCCGGGGTCGGGGTGGAGATGCCGATCACCGAGCAGGTCGTGCAGGTGTGCCACGAGGGCATCGCGCCGTCGGTCGCGATGAAGTACCTGATGCGCCGGGAGCCGAAGCCGGAGCGTCGCTCGTGACCGTCGTTCCCGGCGACGGAACACTCGCTTCGCACGCGGGGGAGCGGCCGGCCGCGCTCGGCGAACCCGCTCGTCCCGGGCCGGTGCTCTCGTCGGTCTTCCATCTGGCGCCGGCTCCCGGTGGTCCCGCGCTCGACGGCTACGGCCGCCCGGACAACCCGACCTACCGCGACTTGGAGCGGGCTCTCTCCGCGCTGGAGGCCGGCTCCGGCGATCCGGTCCGCACCACGACGTTCGCCTCTGGGATGGCGGCGATCTCGGCCGTCCTGTTCGGACTGCTGAAGGCCGGCGACACGGTCGTGATCCCGTCCGACGGGTACTACGCGACCCGGCCGCTCGCCGCCGACCGGCTGGCCGCGTTCGGTGTGACGGTCCGGGAGGCTCCGACGCTCGGGCCGTATCCGGTCGAGGGCGCCGCGCTGGTACTGCTGGAGACGCCGAGCAACCCCGGGATGGACGTCTGCGACCTCCCTGCGGTCTGCGCGGCGGCCCATGCGGCCGGTGCGCTCGTGGCGGTCGACAACACCACAGCGACGCCGCTCGGCCAGCGTCCGCTCGACCTGGGTGCCGACCTGGTGGTGGCCAGCGACACCAAGGCACTGGCCGGCCACGGCGACCTGCTGCTGGGCCACGTGAGCACGCGGGACGAGCAGCTCGCGGCGAAGGCGCGGCAGTGGCGGACCTGGACCGGCGCGATCCCCGGTCCGTTCGAGGCCTGGCTCGCGCTGCGCTCGCTGGCGACGCTCGACGTCCGGCTCGCGCGGCAGGCCGCCAACGCGCTGGCCGTCGCGGAGCTGTTGAGCGCCCGCCCGGAGGTGCGCGAAGTGCGCTATCCGGGCCGGCCCGGCGACCCCGCGCACGCGGTCGCGGCGCGGCAGATGCGCCGGTACGGCGGTGTGCTCTCGGCGGTGCTGCCGGACGCGGCGTTCGTCGAGCGGATGCTGGCGGCGTCCGGGCTGGCGTCCGCGGTGACCAGCTTCGGCGACGTCCGCACCGGCATCGACCGCCGGGCACAGTGGGGCGGCGACGTGGTTCCGGACGGGTTCATCCGGATCTCATGTGGAATCGAGGACACCGCGGACCTGATCGCCGACCTGACGGCGGCCCTGGACGCTGCGTCCGGATAACGCGCCGGAGTTGTCCGGTTGCCGGTGGTACAGCAGGTCGGGGGGTGCGAACCGGTGGGCGAATATCGGCGAAATCCGCTTCAGGGCGGGTGGGCGGTGGGCGTGGCGCCGGAGGTAGGGTCTGCCGGGTGATGACCGATCCCACCCCCGGATCAAAGAAGCTGCGCGTCGCCGTCGTGTTCGGCGGGCGCAGCACCGAGCACGCCATCTCCTGCGTCAGCGGGGGTGCGGTGCTGGCCGGCCTCGACCGGGAGGCGTTCGACGTGATCCCGGTCGGCATCACCCCGGAAGGACGTTGGGTGCTGGCACCCGACGACCCAGCCGCACTGCGGGCGGTCGGCAGGGAACTGCCCACCGTCAAGGACGGTGCGGAGGTGATGCTGCCCGGCGACCCGACCCGTGGCGGGCTGGTGGTCACCGATCCGGCGGTCGGCGTCGGGGCACTGTCCGGCGTCGACGTGGTGTTCCCGGTGCTGCACGGTCCCTACGGCGAGGACGGCACGATCCAGGGCCTGCTGGAGATGGCCGGCCTGCCGTACGTCGGGTCGGGTGTGTTCGCGTCCGCCGCGGCGATGGACAAGGAGTACACGAAGAAGCTGCTCGCGGCCGAGGGTCTCGCGGTCGGCGACTACGTGGTGCTGCGTAACGGCGGCACGCTCACCGAGGCGCAGCGGAGCCGGCTCGGCCTGCCGGTGTTCGTCAAGCCGGCCCGTGCCGGGTCGAGCATCGGGATCACCCGCGTCACCGACTGGGCGCAGCTCGACGAGGCGATCGCGGCCGCCCGTGCCGTCGACCCCAAGGTGCTGGTCGAGGCCGCGGTGGTGGGCCGTGAGGTGGAGTGCGGTGTGCTGGAGGGCGAGCACGGTGGTCCGCCGGAGGCCAGCGTCCCGGCCGAGATCCGCCTGGTCAGCCCGGACCACGACTGGTACGACTTCGAGGCCAAGTACCTCGACGACGCCTGCGAGTTCGACGTCCCGGCGAAGCTGTCCGACGAGGTGACCGCGAACCTGCGGGACGCCGCCTGCCGGGCGTTCCAGGCGCTGGACTGCGCGGGGCTGGCGCGGGTCGACTTCTTCGTGACGCCGGATGGCGGGTTGGTTGTCAACGAGATCAACACGATGCCGGGCTTCACCCCGATCTCGATGTTCCCCCGGATGTGGGCGGAGACCGGGCTGCCCTTCGACGAGCTGGTCGGACGCCTGGTGCGCACCGCGGTCGCACGTGGCTCCGGCCTGCGCTGAACCGCGTCCGGTTCCGGTCGCGTCGGTGCGTCCGCTTCCGTCGCGCGGTACGGACGCACCGGGCTCAGCGGGCGGGCGGTACCGCCTCCAGGATCGGCTCGGCCAGCGGGCGCAGCAGCGATCCGGGGCGTCCCACGTTGTACGGGGCCGGGAGGCGCAGGTCCACCGCGACGCTCAAGCCGACCGTCCGCAGGAACGTCTGCTTCTCACCCTCGGTGACCAACCAGTCCACCCCGTCGATCACGATCAGCTGACCGGTGCTGCCGGCGGTGGTCGTCGGCGGACCGATGCCGCACCGGAGCACGATCGCCGGATCCCCCCAGGCTGCGGTCCGTTCGGAGGCCGAAGCCGGCTCCACCGGGCGGCTAGCGTGCTCGCTCAGCGTGGTGGGCAGCTTGGCCAGCAGCGCGCGGCAGACGGTCTCGGTGCTCGGGTCGGCCTTCGCGACGTCGACAGTGACCGGTCCGGTGGCGGCGGGTTTCGGATCGTCGGCGAACCCGCCGGACCACCAGAACATGCCCAGGCCGGTCAACAGCGCGAGCGGGACCGCGACCAGCGTCGCGGTCATCGCCGCGCGGTAGCGGTCGGATTTGCTGCTCGCCGCCGGGGTCACGGTCGTAGCCACGGTCAGAGGTGGACGACCGAACAGGTCAGCGTGCGGGTGATACCGGTGACGCTCTGCACCTTGCTGACGACCAGCGAGCCGAGCTCGTCCACGTTCTCCGCCTGGGTCAGCACGATGACGTCGTACGGGCCGGTCACCGCGTCCACCTGGACGACGCCGGGCAGGTCGCTGACCGTAGCGGCAACATCCCGGGCCTTGCCGACCTCGGTCTGGATGAGGATGTATGCCTGGACCACGGACACGCTCCCTGTAACGCCATTCGACACCGTCCGTACCGGAACGACGGATGGTAGGACGGGTGCACGCTACCGCACCACCATGTTCGGAAATATGGCCCAGTCCGGCACCGGGTCAGCGGTGTGGTCCAGGTCGCGGCAGCGCGATGTTTCTAGGCCGCGGGAGCTTCGGGCGCGGGCAGGGGAGGAGAGGGCGGCGTGACCGTCTCGGACATCGGGGAAGCCGGTCTGCTGGAGCGGCTGTTCCCCCGGCTGCCACAGAGTCGCGCGACCCTGCTGGGGCCCGGCGACGACGCCGCGCTCGTGGCCGTCCGCGGTGGTCGGGTCGTGGCCACCACCGACATGCTGGTCGAGGGAAGGCACTTCCGGCTGGACTGGTCGAGCCCGCGCGACGTGGGGCGGAAGGCCGCCGCGCAGAACCTGGCGGACGTCGCCGCGATGGGCGGCGTCGGCACCGCGCTGCTGGTCGCCTTGGCATTGCCAGGTGAGACCGAGGTGAGCTGGGCGGAGGGGTTCTACGACGGGCTGCGCGAGGAGTGCGACCTGATCGGGGCCGGTGTCGTCGGCGGCGACGTGGTGCGCTCCGAACACGGGATCACGATCGCGGTGACCGCGCTCGGCTCGATGCGTGGCCGGGAGCCGGTGACCCGCGCCGGTGCCAAGCCGGGTGACGTCGTTGCGATCGCCGGCCGGGTCGGTTGGTCGGCGGCGGGTCTCGCGGTGCTGTCCCGCGGTTTCCGGACACCCCGGGCGCTGGTGGACGCGCATCGGTACCCGTCGGTGCCGTACGCGGCAGGCCCGGCCGCAGCCGATCTCGGCGCCACCGCGATGTGTGACGTCTCCGACGGGCTGGTCGCGGACCTGCGTTCGATCGCGGTCGCCAGCGGCGTCTCGATCGAGATCACCACCGAGGTGCTGGAGGTCACGGCGCAGATGCGGGACGCCGCCCAGGCGCTCGGGATCGACCCGGTCCGGTGGCTGCTGGATGGGGGCGAAGATCACGCATTGATCGCGACGTTCCCGGCACGCGTCGATCTTCCGGAATCCTGGCGGACGATCGGCCGTGTGGTGCGCGGCCGTGGTGTGTACGTCGACGGGCAGCCCAGCGCTGACCAGGGCTTCGACCATTTCCGCTGAGCCCGGCTCCACCCCTGGGTGAGCTTCGTCTCAGCCTTCGACTATCGTCGCCGATGGGTGATTTGACCTGGAATGGGCATCCCGAGACAGGCGTGCACACCGGCCGTGTGCGTCGAATTCGGCGTTTCGTCCTTCGGGCCGGAGGCTAACCCGCCTCCAGTGAGTCGCTACCTCCAGCGGGCCGACGTGTGAACGAGGGGCAGGGTGGACTGTGCAGGCGATCGACACCGACACCAGGTCCTCCGCTCCTCCTCCGCTCGTATTGGACGGCCGGTACGAGATCGAGAACCGCCTCGGCGGCGGTGGCGCCTCGGACGTCTATCGGGCCCGTGACTTGCGACTCGATCGGCCGGTAGCGGTGAAGATGTTCCGGGTTCGGGCCGGAGCGCACTCCGACCGGCGGTGCGGTGACGAGGCCCGCCTGCTGGCCGCGCTCAACCACCCCGGGCTGGTGGCGGTCTACGACGCGGGGTGGCACGACGACCGCGAGTACCTGGTGCTGCAGCTGATCGAGGGGCGGACGCTCGGACGCTGCATCGCTGCCGGCGCGCTTCCGCCGAAGGACGTCGTCCGGATCGGGGCCGTCCTCGCCGACGTGCTGCACCACGTGCACGCTCGCGGCATCGTCCACCGCGACGTGAAACCGTCGAACGTCCTCTGCGGGAACGGCGGGGGAGTGTTCCTGGCGGACTTCGGCATATCCCATCCCGCCGGCGCCGAGGAGACCAACGGTTCGGGCGTCGTCGTCGGAACCGCGCCTTACCTGGCGCCGGAGCAGGTGCAGGGCGGTCCGGTCGGACCGCCCTGTGACGTGTATGCGCTCGGGTTGGTCCTACTGGAGTGCCTGACCGGCAAGCGCGAGTACCCCGGTGGGCAGCTCGAGGCCGCGATGGCCCGGCTGCACCGCGAGCCGGTCGTACCGGATCACACGCCGGCGCCGCTCGGTCGCCTGATCCGCGCGATGACCGCACTGGACCCCGCCGCGCGCCCCACCGCACTCCAGTGCCGCAAGCTGCTCGCGGTGCACGATCCGAACCTCTCCCGTCCGACGTTCCCGGCCGGGATGCCGGTGCTGGAGCCGGTCGTGGTCGAACGGCCGGTGGGCGCGCAGGCGACCCCGGGCGCGCGGTGGGACAGCGCCGACCTGCCGACCGCGGAGGTGTTGGTCGCCGCTGCCCTCGGCGAAGCGCCCGCTGCGGACGTCGTCCCGGAGCCGGACCCGGTTCGAGAGCCGGACCTGGTTCGGGAGCCGGACCCGGTTCGGGAGGCGGACCCGGTTCCGGTCGGGGCCGAACAGCGTCGGGACGAGGGTCTGGACGTGGGGCTCGACGTCTTCGACGTGCTGGACGACCCGGCGGATGACCAGTCGCCGGACGACGTGGCCGACGATGACGTGGTCACCGGGGCGGTCGGCGTCGGCGCGGAGGAGGTCGGGGAGGCCGTCGATCCCGCGCGTGCCCGTCGTCGCCGTACCACCGGCGCGCACCGCCGGCGGCGCGGCGCGGGCCTGGGCTCCACGCTGTGGCTGGCGCGCGGCCGAGCGGGCACCCCGGAGTCCCGCGCGAGTTAGTCGCTCCGGCTGGGGCGGGCCGGGCGCTGTGGCACGGTGGTGGGCGTGACCGGGAACCCTTCTCAACCGTCGGCCTACCCCGAGGTCGAGGCGCCTCAGCAGGATTCACTCGCTGCCACCGGAGTCGAGCTGCGGCCGACCGCTTTCGACTCACCCGAAGCCGGAACGCTGATCGCGGCACTCCAGCAGGAGTACCTGGTCCGCTACGGCGGCTACGACGAGACGCCGGTCGACCCGGCGGAGTTCGCACCGCCCCAGGGCTGGTTCGTCGTCGCCTGGATCGGCGACACACCGGTCGGCTGCGGGGGCTGGCGGGCGCACCCGCTGCCGGGCGGGAGCGCGTCGGCGGCCGAGATCAAGCGGATGTTCGTCGCGGCGGCCGCGCGGCGTCGCGGCGTCGCCCGGACGCTCCTCGCCGAGCTGGAGCGCACGGCTGCGGCGGCCGGGTACGCGCGGCTGATCCTGGAGGCCGGTGACCAGCAACCGGAGGCCGTGGCGCTCTACACGGCCGCGGGATACCGCGAGGCCGCACCGTTCGGGCTCTACGTCGAGGAGGAGGGTTCGCTCTACTTCGCGAAGGAGCTGTGACGTTCTCCGGACACACGAACGACGCGTAGCCCACTCGGACTACGCGTCGTCGAACGGTCAGGCGGGGGCTCTCAGCCCCGGACGACCTTGCCGGCCTTGATGCACGAGGTGCAGACCTGCTTGCGCACGGTCGTGCCGCCACCCGCCGGGACCCGCACGGTCTGGATGTTCGGGTTCCACCGGCGGTGGGTGCGCCGGTGGGAGTGCGAGACCGACATGCCGAAGCCCGGCCCCTTGCCACAGACGTCGCACACGCTCGCCACGGAAACACTCCTGCACTGGTTGGACAACAGGCGGCCGGGATCAGAACCGCCCTGACCACGTTCTGAACACGTGGACGCGCCCGCCTGGAGCGGGGCACCGCAACAGCCTACCTACTCCACTGACCGGCGCCAAACCGACGGCCAGGTGGGGCGGACCGACGGCGGCAGCTCGGGCCGGGGCGCCGGGTGGCGGCTCGGGCGGATGGGCCACCATACGTGCGAGACAGGACCGTGGCAGCCACGGGTCGGACCGGGAGGGGTTGCGTGCCAGACCGCCTCGACGCCGGTTCGGTCCGGCGGTGGTGCGCCGCGACGCTGGCCGCGCTCCGGCGTGAGCAGCGGGAGATCGACGCGCTCAACTTCTTCCCGGTCGCCGACTCCGACACCGGCACGAACCTCGTCCTCACCCTGCAGGCGGCGGTCGAAGCCGTGGCGGCGAACGGACAGGGCGAGTCGGTGCGGGGCGAGTCGGCGCGGGGCGAGTCGGCTCGCGGCGTCTGGAAGCGGATGGCGCGCGGCGCGCTGCTGGGCGCCAGGGGCAACTCCGGAATGATCGTCTCGCAGCTGCTCGCGGGTGCGGCCGCCGCGCTGCCCGCCGACGAGCCGGTGCGCGGCCGCGCGCTGGCGGCGTCCCTGCGGGCGGCGGTCGCCGCCGGGTACGCAGCCGTCGCCCAGCCCGTGGAGGGCACCGTGCTCTCGGTGGCCGACGCGGCCGCGCGGGGCGCGACCGCGGCCGATTCCGACGACCTCGCGGTGGTCAGTGCCGCCGCGCTGCGCGCGGCTGCGCTCGCCCTGGAGAGCACGCCTGCCCAGCTCGCCGCGATGGGACTGCCCGGTGTGGTCGACGCCGGCGGGCGGGGCCTCGTCGTGATGCTGGACGCCTTGGACGCGGTCGTGCGGGACGACGTGCCGCTCCTCGACGCGCTCGGCGCGCCACCCGCCGACCCGGTGAACGAGCAGCCGGCCCTCGGCGCGCAGGAGGGCTGGGAGATCCAGTACCTGCTGGACGTCCCGCTCAACGGCTCGACCGGCGACGACCACCGCATCGCTGCGCTGCGGACCCGGCTGACCGAGGTCGGCGACTCGGTGGTGGTCGCGTGCGCCGACCCGGACGACGGTGGACACGCGGTCTGGACGGTCCACGTGCACGCGCACGACATCGGCCCGGCGCTGGAGGCCGGCTTGGTGGCCGGGCGCCCGCACCAGGTCGTGGTGACCCCGTTGATCGTGACCGGAGGATTGGACGAACACGACCATTCCGGTCACAGCTCCGGTGGAGACCCAGACCCGAGCGCCGCGCGAGCCGTCGTCGCGGTGGTGCCGGGCGCCGGGTTGGCCCAGCTCTTCGCCGCCGAGGGCGCGGTACCGGTGGAGGTGGCGCCGGGGACGTTTCCGACGGTCGGGGAGCTGCGCGCCGCGATCGAGCGCAGCGGTGCCACCGAGGTCGTCCTGCTGCCGAACGACGGCGCGTACGCCGCGGTGGCCGAAGCGGCATCGGCCGCGGCCGACGCCGACTGCACGGTCTCGGTGCTGCACACCCGTTCCCCGGTGCAGGGCATCGCCGCCCTGGCCGTGGCGGACGGCACCCGGCCGTTCCGGAACGACGTCGTCGCGATGGCGGAGGCCGCAGCGGCGACCCGGTGGGCCGAGGTCACGGTCGCCGAGGAGGCGGGCTTGACGGTCGTCGGCCCCTGCCGAGCCGGTGACGTGCTGGGGCTGGTCGACGGCGACGTAGTGGCGATCGGCGCGGACACCGAGCGGGTCACCCGGGACCTCGTGGACCGCCTGCTCAACGCCGGCGGCGAACTCGTGACGGTCGTCCTCGGGTCGGACGCGGCCCCGACGCTCGGCGACGCGCTGAGCGCCCATCTCCGAGCCCGCTGGCCGTTCTGCGAAGTGCACCTGTTCGACGGCGGTCAGCCCCGCGCGGTGGTCCTGCTCGGCGTCGAATAGGCGGTGCGCCGCGCTGCCGGGGCCGGCTGGAGCGGCCGGGGCGGGCTGGACTTGTCGCAGGCGCCTGGTAGGAGTTGAGCCGCCAGGGTCGACCAGAGCCGGAGAGGTGACATCGGTGCAGCGCCCCACCCTCGCTTCGCCGTTGCGCGACGCGGTCGGAGCCAAGACCGCGAACGCGCTGGCCGAGAAGCTCGACCTGCAGACGGTCGGCGACCTGCTGCACCACTACCCCCGGCGGTACGCGGAGCGCGGCGAGGTCTCCGACCTGGGTGCGCTGGAGATCGGCGAGCACGTCACGGTCGCGGCGAAGATCGAGAAGATCAGCGTGCGCCCGATGCGGCAGAAGCCGCGCAGCAAGATGCTCGAGGTGACGGTCACCGACGGCCGGCGCAACCTGCAGCTGACGTTCTTCAACCAGGCGTGGCGAGAGAAGCAGCTGACGCTCGGCCGCTGGGGGCTGTTCTCCGGCAAGGTCGGCCAGTTCCGCGACAAGCTCCAGCTCAACCAGCCCGACTACCAGCTGCTGGCCGAACCCGGTGAGCTGGCCGACGGCGAGGGCAGCAACGCGCTCGCCGAGTTCGCGAACGCGCTGATCCCGGTCTACCCGGCTGCGGCGAACGTGCCGACCTGGGTGATCGCCCGGGCGGTGCGGGCGACGCTGGACATCGTCGCCGACGTCGATGATCCGATGCCGGAGGGCATCCGGCGCCGTCGTCATCTGGTCGAGCTCTCCACGGCACTGCGCGCGATCCACCAGCCGGCCTCCAAGACCGAGCTCTACCAGGCCAGGCACCGGCTGAAGTGGGACGAGGCCTTCGGTCTGCAGGCAACGCTGGCCAAGCGGCGGCTGGCCGCGGCCGCACGTCCGGCCACCGCACGCCCCTCCCGGCCCGGCGGTCTGCTGACGGCGTTCGAGGCGGCGCTGCCGTTCGCGTTGACCGAGGGGCAGGCCGAGGTCGGGCAGGAGATCGCCGACGACCTGGCGGCCGCGCACCCGATGCACCGGCTGCTCCAGGGCGAGGTCGGTTCCGGCAAGACGGTCGTCGCCGTGCGGGCGATGCTGCAGGTCGTCGACGCCGGAGGGCAGGCCGCCCTGCTGGCCCCCACCGAGGTGCTCGCCGCGCAGCACGCCCGGTCGATCCGCGCGATGCTCGGGCCGATGGCGAGGGCAGGCGAGCTGGACGCGGCCGAGACCGCCACCCGGGTCGCGCTGCTCACCGGCTCGCTCCCGGCAGCGGCCCGCCGAGCGGCGCTGGCCGAGGCCGCCGACGGCACCGCGGGCATCGTCGTCGGCACCCACGCGCTGCTCTCGGAGGGCGTCGAGTTCGCGGACCTGGGCCTGGTCGTCATCGACGAGCAGCACCGCTTCGGCGTCGAACAGCGCGACGCGCTACGGGCGAAGGCGGGCGAGACGCCGCCGCACGTGCTGGTGATGACCGCCACGCCGATCCCGCGGACGGTCGCGATGACCGTGTTCGGCGATCTGGAGACGTCGGCGCTGACCCAGCTGCCCAGTGGCCGGTCGCCGATCGCCACGTCGGTGGTGCCGGTCGCCGAGAAGCCGGCCTGGCTGGCGCGCGCCTGGCAGCGGGTCGCCGAGGAGGTGGCCGCGGGTCACCAGGCCTACGTGGTCTGCCCGCGGATCGGTGAGGCGCTCGCCGGTGACGCGGAAGAGGAGCCCGGAAGCGCAGCTTCCGATCAAGAGCGGGCGGGTGGGGGGCGTAGGGCTGGAGGGGCCGACGACCCCGAGGTCGAGCCGCCGCCCGAGGACGACGCGTCGGCGAAGCGTCCGCCGCTGGCGGTGCTCGACGTCGCGCCGAGGCTCGCTGAAGGGCCGCTCGCCGAGCTCCGGATCGGCGTACTGCACGGCAAACTGCCCCCGGACGAGAAGGACGCGGTGATGGCCGACTTCGCCGCGCGCCGCCTCGACGTCCTGGTGGCCACGACCGTGATCGAGGTCGGCGTCGACGTGCCGAACTCCACGGTCATGGTGATCATGGACGCCGACCGCTTCGGCGTGAGCCAGCTCCACCAGCTGCGCGGCCGGGTCGGGCGGGGGAGCGCGGCCGGGTTGTGCCTCCTGGTCACCGACGCTCCGGCGGGGACGAAGGCCAGGGAACGCCTCGACGCGGTGGCCAGCACCACGGACGGCTTCGAGCTGGCGCAGCTCGACCTCGAACAGCGTCGGGAGGGTGACGTGCTCGGCGTCGCCCAGTCGGGGCGGCGTTCCCGGCTCAAGCTGCTCTCGCTGCTGCACGACGAAGAGCTGATCCGCGACGCCCGCACCGAGGCGATGACGCTGGTCGCGGAGGACCCGGAGCTACGGGCGTACCCGGGGCTGGCCGCCGCCGTCGACGCGCTGGTCGACGCCGACGCGGCCGACTACCTGGAGAAGACGTGACCCGGATCGTGGCCGGCGCCGCCGGTGGCAGGCGGATCGACGTGCCGCCGGGCCGCGGCACCCGCCCGACGTCCGACCGGGCGCGGGAGGCGATGTTCAGCGCGGTGCAGGCGACGCTCGACCTCGACGGCGCGGCCGTGCTGGACCTGTACGCCGGATCGGGTGCGGTCGGGTTCGAAGCGCTGTCCCGCGGGGCCGCCCACGCCCTGCTCGTCGAGTCCGACCCCCGCGCGGTCCGGACGCTGCGCGCGAACGTCGGCGCGCTGAAGCTGCCGGGCGCCGAGATCTGGTCCGGACCGGTCGAGCGGTTCGCCGCGTCGCCCGCTTCACGCCGGTACGACCTGGTTTTCGCCGATCCGCCGTACGAGCTGGCCGCAGCGGCACTGGCGGCCGTACTCACCGACCTCGAATCCTCTGGTTGGCTCGGTTCAGACGCCCTGGTGATCGTGGAACGCCGCACCCGGGACCAGCCCTGGGTGTGGCCGAAGCCACTGGTCGCGGTACGTGAGCGGCGATACGGCGAAGGAACCCTTTGGTACGGTCGCCGTTCGTGAGACGCGCGGTGTGTCCCGGATCTTTCGACCCTGTGACCAACGGTCACCTCGACATCATCGGACGGGCGAGCCGCCTGTACGACGAGGTCGTGGCGGCAGTCCTGATCAATCCCCGCAAAGCCGGTCTGTTCACGGTGGAAGAGCGCATCGAGCTGCTGACCGAGGTCACCGCCTCGTACGGGAACGTCCGGGTGGACACGTTCACGGGGCTGCTCGTCGACTACTGCAAGGCGAACGACATCCCGGTCGTCGTGAAAGGGCTCCGCGCGGTCAGCGACTTCGACTACGAACTCCAGCAGGCCCAGATGAACCACGGCCTGGCCGGCGTCGAGACGCTGTTCATGGCCACCAACCCGCTGTTCTCGTTCCTCTCCTCCAGCCTGATCAAAGAGGTCGCCAAGTACGGTGGCGACGTGTCCGCGCACGTGCCGGAGGCGGTACGGCGTCGGCTGGTCGAGCGGCTCTCCACTCAGACGTAAGTCCTGCAATGCCCGTCGAGGTCGCCGGAGGCACCCGGAGGCGGCAGGATGACGCCGCGGGCAGATGACGTGTGCCTGGTCTCCCGCGGGGCAAGAACTCTTCTCGACCGGCGACTACCGGGGTCACTCGATCTCGGAGAGGGCCGGAGGCTGTAAGGGTTCTGTTGCCGGGCAGCAGATCTGACCGTCGGAGCTATCGAACCGGAGCAGTGCTGTGGATCCTCTCGACCGAATCGACGAGATCAGCGCGTTCGTGGAGTCGGCGCGTTCGATGCCGATGTCGTCGAACGCGATCGTGAACCGCAACGAGTTGCTCGCGATGCTCGACGAGTTGCGGGCCGACCTCCCGACCGAGATCCGACGCGCCCAAGCGCTGCTCGACGAGCGCGACAAGGTGATCGCCGCCGGGCAGCGCGAGGCCGACCGGATCATCGGCGAGGGTGAGGTGGAGCACTCCCGGCTCGTGTCGGTCGCCGAGGTGACGGTCTCGGCCGAGCACGAGGCCGCCCGGATCGTGGGTGAGGCGCGGGCAGAGGCCCAGCGGCTGCGCGACGAGGTCGAGGAGTACGTCGACACGACGCTCGCCAACTTCGAGCAGATGCTGAACCGGACGCTGGCCACGGTCGAGCGAGGCCGCGACAAGATGCGGGCGCTCTCCGAGATCGGCGGCTACGACGCCGCCCAAGGCTTCGACCCCGCCCAAGAAGAACGCCCCCTCCCCTTCTGAGGGCGGGTTCCACGTCAGAGCATCAGCGCCTTCGGCGCTTGGATTTGTTCGCAGTACGCTTGTACGTCGGACCTCATGAGAGGCCGAATCGACTGGGGGCGTCGGACTCAGGTAGAGTTCCCCGACGGCCTCACCAGCGCCGAGAGATCATCATGCCCGAGAACAGGAAGACGCAGGAGCGCCTCGACCCCCGGAAGCCCCTCGTGTTCGATGCACGCGAGGTCGGCCGCCGTCCAGGGTCGATGAAGCGCCTACGCCGCCCCGTCCCCGTGCCGGAGGGCCTCGCGCTGGACCTGGTCCGGGTCCCGGCAGGGACCACGCTCGACCTCGACGTACGGCTCGAGTCGGTGTTGGAAGGCGTACTCGCCTCCTCCACCGTCACCGTGCCGCTCGAGGGTGAGTGCGGTCGCTGCCTGGAGTCGTTCCAGGACACCCTCGTCGTGGACATCCAGGAGCTGTACGCCTACCCGGACAGCGAGACGGACGACACCACCGACGAGGACGAGGTCAGCCGGTTGCAGGGAGACTTCCTCGACCTGGAGCCGGCGCTGCGGGATGCGGTGGTGCTCGCGCTGCCGACCAACCCGCTGTGCCGCGACGACTGTCCCGGGATGTGCCCCGACTGCGGGGTGCACTGGGACGATCTGCCGCCGGAGCACTCGCACGACGTAACCGACCCCCGGTGGGCCGCGCTGCAGTCGCTGCAAGAGCCGGCGTCGGAGTCGACGGACGCCTTCGGCGCCCACCGCGGTAGCCAGCCGAACTGAACGAACGTCGGCCCCACCTCGGGGCCTCGTGACCGAAGGCCCCCCGGGGCCGGCGACCAGAGAAATCAGGAGCTAGAGCCGTGGCCGTACCGAAGCGGAAGATGTCGCGCAGCAACACCCGCTCGCGCCGCGCCCAGTGGAAGACCACCGTGGTGAACACCCAGCCGTGTGACCGTTGCCGGTCGCCGAAGCTGCCGCACACGGCGTGCTCCAACTGCGGCACCTATAACGGCCGTCAGGTTGTCGCGGTCTGAGCCGGAGGAGATCCCGACCCGGTGATCCGGCGTGTGACCTCGCCACGGCGTCCACTGACGCTGCGGTGATGGCCACACGTCCGGTTCGGGTCGCTCTCGACCTGCTCGGCGGCGATCGCGCGCCGGACGTCGTCGTCGAAGGAGCGCTCGCCGCCCTCGCGGAGGACCCTCAGCTCCACCTGGTCGTGGCCGGCCCGTCCGGCCTGCGGCCGCGGTGGGCTTCGGTCGCCGACCGGGTGACGCTGCTCCCCACCGACGAGGGAGTCGGTATGGCGGACGCCCCGGTGCGGGCGGTCCGCAACCGTCGGACCTCGGTGCGGCTCGCCGTCGAGGCGGTCCGCAACGGTGCCGCGGACGCGGTGGTGAGCATCGGTCCGACCGGCGCCGCCGTCGCCGCTGCCGTCACCGAGCTGGGCAAGCTTCCGGGGTACCGCCGTCCCGTGCTGGCGGCGGTACTGCCCGCGGTCGCTCATCCCGTGGTGCTTCTGGACGTCGGTGCACACGCCGGAGCTTCCGACGCCGATCTGGTCCGGCACGGACGCCTCGGCTCCGCGTTCGCCCGGACGGCGCTCGGTCTCGACTGGCCGCGGGTGGGTCTGCTGTCGGTCGGCACCGAGCCGGGCAAGGGCGACTCGCTCCGGAAGAAGGCCGATCGCGGCCTGACCGGCAGTGGCCTGCACTACGTCGGCCTCGTCGAGGGCTACGACATCCCGCTCGGCGGACGTGCCGACGTCGTCGTCACCGACGGATTCACCGGCAACGTCGTGCTGAAGACCCTGGAGGGCTCGTTGGCGCTGGCTGCGACGAACGACGCCGCGACCAACGGCGCCGGTCCGAACGGTGTCTGCTCCAACAGTTCCTGTCCGCACGGGGCTGCGAGGAACTTCGCGAGCTCCGCGTCGGGCGTCCTGGGTGGCGGCTCGCGCCGGGCCGCGACGCTGCTCGGCGTCGCAGGGACCGTCGTCATCGGCCACGGAGCGGCTGGCTCCGCGGACGTCGCCGACTGCGTCGCGCTGGCCGCGGCCGCCGTCCGCGACAACTATCTGCTCCACCTCCGCGCGGTGCTCGACCACTCCGCGCAGGCGTCCGAGATCGCACCACCGCCGGAAGCCGATCCGGACGAGCAGCACCGGTCGGCCGCCCGGCAGCAGAACCGCCCGCAGGCACGAATGACCGCCGCACCGGCGGCGACCTGAGAGAAGGCACGGCGATGAGGGAGCGACCCCCCGCAGCGCTGCTGGAGGAAGCGATCGGCGTCGAGCTGGACGCGGATTTGCTCGAACGCGCGCTGACGCATCGGTCGTATGCGTACGAGAACGGCGGGCTGCCGACGAACGAGCGGCTGGAGTTCCTCGGGGACGCCGTGCTGGGCCTGGTCATCACGTCCTCGCTCTACTTGAGCTACCCCGACCTGCCGGAGGGCCAGCTGGCCAAGCTCCGTGCGTCGGTGGTGAACATGCGTGCGCTGGCCGGCGTGGCGCGCGACCTGGGGCCCGGTGGCCTGGGTGCGCATCTCCTGCTCGGCAAGGGCGAGGAGGCGACCGGCGGCCGGAACAAGGCCAGCATCCTCGCCGACACGCTGGAGGCGCTGCTCGGCTCCGTCTACCTCGAACACGGCCTGGAGACCGCGTCCAAGGTGATCCACCGGCTGTTCGACGAACTGATGGCCGACGTGGCGCAGCGCGGCGCCGGGCTGGACTGGAAGACGAGCCTGCAGGAGCTGACCGCGAGCAACGCGCTGGGCGTCCCGGAGTACCGGGTCACCGAGGCCGGTCCCGACCACGCCAAGACGTTCACCGCGACGGCGGTCGTCGGGGGCGAGGAACTGGGCACCGGCGAGGGGCGGAGCAAGAAGGAGGCCGAGCAGAAAGCGGCCGAGCTCGCCTGGCGCACGCTGCGCAACCGCATCGACGCCGGGAGCAGCGCGACGCCAGGGGCCGCGCCTGCGCAGAGCGCGGTCAACCCGGCGTTCGCCGACCCGGGAGCCGCCGACACCAGGGCCCCGCAGGCCGAGGTCCGGAAGATCCGGAACGTCGGCGTCCTGAACGGCTCCACATCCGCCGACGGCTCCACATCCGCCGATGGCCCGGTACCCGCCGACGGGTCCGCGCCCGACGACGACGGCTCTGCTCGCGAGTCCGACGGCTGACCGGATGCCTGAACTCCCCGAGGTCGAGGTCGTCCGCCGCGGCCTCGACCGCTGGATCCTCGGTCGCCCGATCGAGACGGTCGAGGTCTACAACCCCCGATCGATCCGCCGGCACACCGCCGGACCGCTGCACTTCGCCGAGGTCCTGACCGGCCGGACGTTGCTCGCCGCCCACCGGCGCGGCAAGTACCTCTGGCTGCCGACCGACGGCGGTGACGCGCTCGTCGGCCACCTGGGCATGAGTGGGCAGCTCCTGGTCCAGCCTCCGGACGCGCCCGACGAGACGCATCTGCGCGCCCGTATCCGGTTCGCTCCGGACGACGGTCGTGACCACGAGAACCGCGAGCTGCGCTTCGTCGACCAGCGGACGTTCGGTGGCCTGTCGGTGGAGCCGCTACCGGTCCCCGGCAATGCGGTCGACCACTGGGACCGCGAGAACGTCCCGCCGAGCATCGCGCACATCGCCCGTGACCCGCTCGACCCGAACTTCGATCCGGACGCGTTCGCGGTCGCGCTGCGGCGCAAGCGCACCGGCGTCAAACGGGCGTTGTTGGATCAGACGTTGATCTCCGGCGTGGGCAACATCTACGCCGACGAGGCGCTCTGGCGTGCGCAGCTGCACTACGCGCGCCCGACCGAGTCGCTGACCGGGCCGCAGATCCGTCGCCTGCTCGACGCCGTCCGGGACGTGATGCTCGAGGCGCTGGAGCAGGGCGGGACATCGTTCGACGCGCTGTACGTCAACGTGAACGGGGAGAGCGGGTACTTCGAGCGGTCGCTGGCCGCCTATGGCCGCGCGGATCAGGCGTGTCCGCGCTGCGGGACGCTGATCCGCCGCGACGCGTTCATGAACCGCTCCTCGTACACCTGCCCGAAGTGTCAACCACGGCCCCGCCGAGCGCGGTGGTAGGTGCGGATAAAGCCCCCTATTTGTGGTTACATCTTCTATCTAGGGTCAACTCGCACGGGGGGCGCGGGATGAGCACGATCCTGGTCGCGGATGACGACCGCGACATCCTCGACCTGGTCGCCTTCAAGCTCAGCGCGGCCGGGCACGAGCTGATCACCGCGACCGACGGCGCCACGGCGCTCACCGAGGCGCGCCGGGCGGTCCCCGACATCATCGTTCTCGACGTCGCGATGCCGGGCATGTCGGGGCTGGACGTGTGTCGCGAACTGCGGGCCGACGCGGTTACCAGCGCGATCCCGGTCATCCTGCTCACCGCCCGCGGCCAGGAGTCCGACGTCGAGGCCGGGTTCAGCGTCGGGGCCGACGACTACATCGTCAAGCCCTTCAGCCCCCGCGAACTCCAAAGCCGCGTGACGGCCCTACTCAGCCGCGCCCGAACCTGACCGGGCGGGCCGCCCCCTACTCAGCGCCGAACATTTGGGTCCAGTAAGGGGTGCCCGCCGAGTCGGTGGCCACGCCGATCCCGACCGCCTTCGAGGCGCAGTTCAGGATGTTCGCCCGGTGTCCCGCGCTGTTCATCCATGCGTCCATCACGGCCGCGGCGTCCTTCTGGCCCAGCGCGATGTTCTCCCCGGTCGGCACCTCGTACCCGGCTTCCTTCGCGCGGTCCCAGGGCGAGACGCCGTCCGGCGTCATGTGCGCGAAGTAGTCGCGGGCGATCATGTCCTCGCTGTGCTTCAGCGCGGCCGCCGCCAGACGCGAGTCGGCGTGGACCGGGTCGCATCCGGCCTCGGCCCGCGCGGTGTTGACCAGCTCGATGACCTGATCGCTCTCGTTGGCCGGCCCGGCCAGTGCGGTGGAGGGCTCTTCGGCGCTCTTCTCGGCGGTCGGCGCCGACGACCCGGCGCTGCTGGGGGACTGGGCGGCGCTCGCCGACGGCGCGGCGGAGGTGGGCGTGGCACCGGGCCCGGCGGCCGCCGGCCTCTTGGAGCGGCTCGCGGTGTCACCGCCGGACTTGGCCGGGTCGGTGGTCGCCGCCTCGACCGGTTGGCTCGCCGGGGCGTCGATCGACACCGGGGAACCCTTCGCGGTCTGCAGCGTGTCGGCGCCGGCGCGCCCGAGGTACCACGGGATCCACGCACCGACGGCGATGGCGGCGAGCACGACCAGCACGAGGACGCTGCGCGTGCTGAAGCCGGCGCGCTCACGTGCGCTGCCGCGTCCCCCGGCGGAACGCCAGGGGGTCGGGCTGACCCTGTCGGCCCGCCGGTGGCGTGGTTGGTAACTGCTCCGTTGCTGCTCCATCGGCGGCGAGCCTAGGAACCGCCGCAGCCGACGCACCAGGCCCACGCCGCAACTACAAGGTCGGTTTAATGCGCGGTTAGAGTTGGGCTCTGTGAGCACTCCCGTGTACCCGGGTGAACCATCCGAGGATGGCAGCCCGCGTCAAGTGACTCGTCACCCCCAAGACGTACCGCTGCCCGACCCGGTTCGACTGACCGCGTGGGTCCGTGGCCGGGTTCAGGGAGTCGGCTTCCGGTGGTGGACGCGGAGCCGCGCGCTGGAGCTCGGACTGGTCGGTTGGGCCCGGAATGCGGCCGACGGACGGGTCGAGGTGGTCGCCGAAGGACCCCGAAGTGACTGCGATGCGCTGCTGGCCTTGCTGCGTGGCGGCGGAACTCCGGGTCACGTCGATCACGTCGCCGAACGATTCAGTCCCCCGAAGGGTGGACTGTCGGGTTTTTCCGAGCGCTGAGACGGGTACGGCCGAATGTGGCAGACCACATCCCCACGCCTGGCGTGACCTTGGCCGCGAGAGACCGTAAGCTGTTTGCGGACCATTTCAGTGGACTGCGTGAGCAGGGGTTGACCGTCGCCCTACACGTACCGGCCCTGCGAGGACCAGCCTGGTTGCCCGGGTCGGTATCGCCAGTGGGGTCGGTGTCTGCGCGTCCACGGGTCACCATAAACACGGCGTTCGAACGCCCATACGAGGAGACACCATGGCGAAGGCCCTCTTCGGCCATGTCGGCAATGTTGCCGACGGCCGACTGCGCGACGAGGTAGTGCGGCTGCGCGGGACGGTACGGACGTTGGAGTTCGAGATCGCTCGACTCCGCGCCGAGAACGACCGACTCGCTGCCGAGCTTTCCGACCGCGATTCGGAGCTGAGCCGGGTCTCCGAGCTGGAGCACCAGCCCGTCTGACCTCGACCGGGCCGGGCGGCGAAGGGTCAGCACCCCGCCGAGGACCCGGCAGATCCGGTTGGGCGAGGGCTTCGCTGGTCACCAGCCCGTCCGATCCGGCAGAACTACTCAAGGCACCGCCCCGGCTGTGCTGTGGGGGGCCGCCGCACCGGCCCGCCCCGACACGAACCCGTCTGCGCAGATAGCCGCTGGTGGGGAAGGTATGGTCGTCCAAAACCTTCCCCTACTCGCGCCTGTCCGCGCAGGGACGACCGCGCGGAGATCCCACCAGCCGGAGAGTCGTGCACCTCAAAAGCCTCACGCTGAGGGGCTTCAAGTCCTTCGCTTCGTCGACGACCCTGCGGTTCGAGCCCGGCATCACGTGCGTCGTCGGGCCGAACGGTTCGGGCAAGTCCAACGTCGTCGATGCGATCGCCTGGGTGCTCGGCGAGCAGGGTGCGAAGGCGCTGCGGGGCGGCAAGATGGAAGACGTCATCTTCGCCGGTACCGCGGGTCGCGCGCCGCTCGGGCGGGCTGAGGTCACGCTGACGATCGACAACCACGATGGTGCGTTGCCGATCGAGTACGCCGAGGTGTCGATCACCCGGCGCCTGTTCCGTACCGGCGACTCCGAGTACGAGATCAACGGCGATTCGTGCCGTCTGCTCGACATCCAGGAGTTGCTCTCGGACTCGGGTATCGGCCGGGAGATGCACGTCATCGTCGGCCAGGGGCAGCTGGACAGCGTCCTCCAGTCGCGCCCGGAAGACCGTCGCGGGTTCATCGAGGAAGCCGCCGGCGTCTTGAAGCACCGCAAACGCAAGGAAAAAGCACTGCGGAAGCTCGACGCCATGCAGGCGAACCTCACCCGCCTCACCGACCTCACCGCCGAGCTGCGCCGTCAGCTCAAGCCGTTGGGGCGTCAGGCCGAGGTCGCCCGCCGGGCCGCCGGTGTCCAATCCGCCCTGCGGGACGCGCGGCTGCGGCTGCTCGCCGACGACCTGGTCACCCTGCGCACGGCGCTGGAGCAGGACGTCGCCGACGAGGCCGCGGTCCGGGCCCGGCGGGTGCAGGTCGAGGCCGATCTGGAGGCCGACCGCGAGCGGGAGGCCCAACTGGACGCCGCGATGGCGGCCGACGCCCCGGTGCTCGCCCGTGCGCAGGACACCTGGTACCGGCTGTCCGCGTTGCAGGAGCGTTTCCGCGGGTTGGCGCAGCTCGCCGACGAACGTCTGCGGTACCTCTCGGCCGAGCCGGAGGAGAGCCGCCCGACCCGCGACCCGGAGGTGCTCGAACAGGAAGCCGCCGTGGTCCGGGGGCAGCACGAGGCGCTCACCGAGGCGCTGGAGGCCGATCAGGAGCGTCTGGCCGAGGCGACCGAGGCCCGGGCCGAGTACGAGCGGCGGGCCTACGACGCCGAGCGCGCCCACGTCGCCGCGATGAAGGCGGTCGCCGACCGCCGGGAAGGCTTCGCGCGGCTGACCGGCCAGGTCAACGCGTTGCGCACCAGGGCAACCGCGGCCGAGGACGAGATCGCCCGGCTCTCCGCGTCGTTGGGCGAGGCCCGGGCGCGGACCGACGTCGCACAGTCCGAATTGGAGGTCGCCCAGGAGGCCGCCGACGGGCTGGACGAGGGCGACACCGACCTGTTCGCCCGGCACGCCGCCGCCCGCGAGGAGCTGGAGGTCGCCGAGGCGCGGGTCCGTGAGCTCACCCAGAGCGAGCGGGTCGCCGAGCGCGAGGCGTCGGAGTGGAAGGCCCGCCAGGAAGCGCTGGCCCTCGGACTGTCCCGGAAGGACGGCGCGGGTGCCCTGCTGTCCGCCGGTGACCAGGTGCCCGGACTGCTCGGCGGCGTCGCCGGGCTGCTCAGCGTCGAAGTGGGGTACGAGGCGGCGCTCGCCGCGGCGCTCGGTGGACTCGCCGATGCGGTCGCGGTGGCGTCGGTGGACAGCGCTGTGGACGCGATCGAGTGGCTGCGGTCGGCAGACGCCGGCCGGGCCACGCTGCTGGTGGCCGGCGGCGGCGACGCCGCGGACGGCCCGTGGCCGGTCCTGCCGGACGACGCCCGATGGGCGGTCGACCTGGTCAAGGTCGCCGACGACCTGCGTCCCGCGGTCCGGCGCGCGCTCCACCAGGTCGCGTGCGTTCCGTCGGTGGACGCGGCCCGCGCGCTGGTGTCCCGCGAACCGGGCGTCCGTGCGATCACGCCCGAGGGCGACGTCGTGGGCGCGGTCGAGGCGGCGGGCGGCGCGGCCAAGGCGCAGAGCACGCTGGAGATCCAGGCGGCGGTGGACGACGCCCGCGACCGCCGGGCCGAGGCCGAACGCCGGGGCGAGCGGCTGCGCGCCCAGCTGGAGGCCGCCCGCGCCGAGGTGGACACCCGTAAGGAGACCGTGCGGGTGGTGGCGGCGGCCCAGAAGGAGGCCGAGACCCAGCGCCACCAGGCCGAGCGGCGGATCGCCGAGCTGTCGACCGCCGCCCGGTCGGCGCGTGCCGAGGCCGAGCGGCTCGCGCAGGGAAGGTTGCGCGCCGAGGAGGCGCGGGACAAGGATTTGGAGGGCCTCGCGGCGCTGGAGGAGCGGCTCCGGCTGGCCGAGGAGACGCCGCTCGACGACGAGCCGTCCACCGACGAGCGGGACGAGCTGCAGACGCTGGCGAGCCAGGCCCGGCAGAACGAGATGGAGGTGCGGCTGGCCGTCCGCACCGCCGAGGAGCGGGTGCGGTCGCTGGCCGGCCGGGCGGAGTCGCTGGAGCGGGCCGCGGCATCGGAGCGCGCGGCCAGGGCCCGGGCCGAAGCGGCGCGCGCCGCCCGTGCCCTGGTCGCCCCGGTGGCGCGCGCGGTCTCGTCCGGAGCCCGGGTCGCGCTGGCGAAGATCGAGGTGTCGCTGACCGCCGCTGCCGAGGAGCGGGACGCGGTGGCCGAGGCGCGGGTGGCGCGCGAGGCCGAGCTGACCGGCGTCCGGGCGCGGGTGCGGGAGCTGGCCGCCGAGCTCGACCGGCTCACCGACGCCATGCACCGGGACGAGGTGGCCCGCGCCGAGCAGCGGATGCGGATCGAGCAGCTGGAGATCAAGGCCGCCGACGACTTCGCGATCGACGTCGAGACGCTGGCGAACGAGTACGGGCCGCAGATGCCGGTGCCGCCGACCCAGGCCGAGATCGCCGAGGCCGAGCGGAACGGCGAGCCGCCACCGCCCGCGCTGCCGTACCACCGGCCGACGCAGGAGAAGCGGGCCGCGAAGGCCGAGCGCGACCTCCAGTTGCTCGGCAAGGTCAACCCGCTGGCGCTGGAGGAGTTCGCGGCGCTGGAGGAGCGGTTCAAGTTCCTCAGCACGCAGCTGGAAGACCTCAAGGACACCCGTCGGGATCTGCTGACCGTGGTGAAAGAGGTCGACGAGCGGATCCACGAAGTCTTCAAGAGCGCGTTCGAGGACACCGCGCGAGAGTTCGAGGTGGTGTTCCGGACGCTGTTCCCCGGCGGCGAGGGGCGCATCTTCCTCACCGACCCGGAGGATCTGCTGACCACCGGCGTCGAGGTGGAGGCGCGGCCGCCGGGCAAGAAGGTCAAGCGGCTGTCGCTGCTCTCCGGTGGGGAGCGCTCGCTGACTGCGGTGGCGCTGTTGGTGGCGATCTTCCGGGCCCGGCCCTCGCCGTTCTACGTGATGGACGAGGTCGAGGCGGCGCTCGACGACACCAACCTGGGGCGGTTGATCACGCTGCTGGAGCAGTTGCAGGAGTCCAGCCAGCTGATCATCATCACGCACCAGAAGCGAACGATGGAGATCGCCGACGCGCTTTACGGCGTCGCGATGCGCGGCGATGGGATCACGCAGGTGATCAGCCAGCGCCTCCGCGATGCGGTGACCGCTTAGCGATCGTCGCGCGGCCGGGCGGCGCGGTAGTAGTAGCCGTTCTCGTAGTAGAAGTAGTCGGTGCCGGCCGAGCCGGACTCCTCGTAGGTTTCGGTGCCGTAGCTCATGGTCCCGCTCCTTCCGCTCCTACCCGGAGGGCTGCTCCGTCCGGCGTGTTCTCAGCATGACCCCACCTGCGGGCAGGGTCGTTCACGCGCCGTACGCCCGAAGTGTTCGCCCGCCAACGCGCCCGCACCGCGGCTCGCAGCACGGCTTTTCGGGAAGGCCACCTCTCAGAGCGCTCTGAGAGGCGACCTTCCCGAAAATTGACCTAGCCGCGCCGGGTCAGTTGAGCTCGGCGCGGGCGGGGAAGGGGGCGACCGGGTCGCCGGTCGCGTGGTCCCGCCAGGACAGCGGTGTCTGGTTCACCGTCGAGAGCCGCGGCGCACTGCCGGGCGTCCGGAGCGCGCGTTCCAGGCTGAAGCGCGCGACCCGCCCCTCGATCACCAGCGTCCCGAGTTCGTTGCCGTAGAACGGCCCGGACAGCCGGGTCCAGCGCACCTTCGACCGCGGTGCCTTGGCCCACCGCGCCATCGGCCGCGCCACCGCCGCCGCCAGGCGACTCCAGCCCACGGTGAAGCCGATCTTGATGGCGCCCGGCACGGTTTGGTGCACCGGTGAGACGACCAGCTGGTACACCGGCACCTCCCCGGGCGGATCGAACGTGGCCTTCGCGACGTACGCGTGGTGGACGTCGCCGGAGAGCACCGCGATGCTCGCCGGACGCGGCCCGCGCTCGCCCCGGGAGACCTCGGCCAGCAGCTGCCCCAGCCGTTCGAACGACTCGGCGAACGCGGCCCAGTGCTCCAGGTCGGCGGCGCGCCGGACGACCTCGCCGAACTTGGCGAGCCGCGGCCCGCGACTGCCCGCGCAGAGCGCCTCGTTCCAGGCCTCCATGTGGTGGATCGCCCACGGCAGCAGCCACGGCAGCGTGGACGCCACCAGGAGGTGGTCGTAGTCCCCGTCCAGCTGCTCGGCGAGCCACTCGAACTCGGCGTCGCTCATCATCGCCCGCTCGTCCTTGGTCAGGACGCGCCCGCACCGGGTGTCGACGACGATGAGCCGGGTGCGGCCGTAGTCGGTCCGGTAGCTCCAGCGCACGCCGGCGTCGGGCGCGCCGTCGACCTCCGCGTCCGACATCACCGCCAGCCGCTCGAGCAGCTCACCGGCGTCCACCCCGGCGTCACCCGCCGCCCGTACGGCGAGCCACATCGGGTCGAGGGCCAGGTCGGCGGGGGAAAGATTCCCTAAATGCTGGTACACCCAGTAGCTGGTGAGCCCGCCGACGATCCGCGAGTGCCACCACGACGTCTGTTCGATGTCCCGCCGCCACTCGTACGAGGTGTTCCAGTCGTCCCGGATGTCGTGGTCGTCGAAGATCATCGCGCTCGGGACGTTGGCCAGGAGCCAGCGGATGTCCGGGTCGGTCCAGGATTCCTGGTAGAGCGCGGTGTACTCCTCGAAGTCGGCGACCTCCAGGAACGGCGGAGCGTCGATCGAACGGCGCGACTTGATGAACTCCTGGGTCTTCGGAGAGGTCTTGTCGGCGTACACCTGGTCGCCCAGCAGGAGGACGGCATCCGGCCACCGGCTCGGGTCCTCGAACGCCATGCGCTGCGCGTAGGTGTCCAGCGCGTCCGGCTCGTAGCCGAGGGTCTCCAGCGCGCTCGGCGTGGCGTGCCGGCAGGAGCCGAAGATCAGCCGCTGGGCCCGGTCCGGCGCCAGCGTGCGGAGCACCGAGGGCGGGTAGCTGGAGTGCGGCTCCGGCCAGACGACCGTCTCGTCGAGCTTCACCTCGTACGGCTGCACGGTCCCCGGCTCCAGCTCGTCCACGATGACCAGCGCGTAGTGGTGGCCGTGGACGCTGAACGTCCGCGCGGTCCGGCCCAGTACGTCGACCTCGCAGGGCACGTCGGTCTCCACCCACACCGTGACGCTGGTGTCGGTGACGTGCCGGAGCAACGGACCCAGTACGAGCTCAGCCATGTTCGCCCATTCTCTCGTGAGCACTGCCTGTCGTCGGTGCGGCGAGACCAGCTCCGGGGTTTCCCCGTAGTCCATCATCCCGAACGCCGTCCTGCGTGCCGCACCGCACTCGGGTGACCACTGAACGGCGGTCCGATGGCCCATCGGTGAGGCCTCGCTGTGGAGGCACGACGCCGGAGGAAGCACGGGTCTGACAGGATTCGTGTCATGGAGTACCTGATCCTCGGTGCAGTCCTGCTCGTCGTGCTGATCGGCGCGGGCGTCGGGCTGCTCGTTCCCCGCCGTCGTGGCCGGATCGACCTTCCGCCGGTGACCCCGGGCCAGGTCGCCGACGAGGTCTCCGGTGGCACCGACACGCTGGCCCCGCCGGTCGAAGAAGCGCCCGTCCGGGAACCCGAAGCCGTGCCGGAGGCGCCGCCGACGCCGGCCCTCGAGGTGCCGGAGCCGACGGCCGGGCGGCTGGTGCGGCTGCGCTCGCGCCTCGCGCGCTCGCAGAACGCGCTCGGACGCGGGCTGCTCACCCTCCTCTCCCGTGACCACCTCGACGAGGACGACTGGGAAGAGGTCGAAGACGCGCTGCTCACCGCGGACGTCGGGGTGGCCGCCACCACCGAGATCGTCGAGCGGCTGCGGGAGCGGACCCGGGTCCTGGGCACCCGCACCCCGGACGACCTGCGGAAGCTGCTCGCCGAGGAGCTGATCGCGGCGATCGGCGCGGACGTCGACCGCTCGCTGCGCACGCTGCCCCACGAAGACCGGCCCGCGGTCGTGCTGATGGTGGGCGTCAACGGCGTCGGTAAGACCACCACCTGCGGAAAGGTCGCTCGCGTCCTGGTCGCCGACGGGCGTACCGTGCTGCTCGGCGCGGCCGACACGTTCCGTGCCGCCGCCGCCGATCAGCTGCAGACCTGGGGCGAGCGAGTGGGTGCCGAGACGGTGCGCGGTGCGGAGGGTGCCGACCCCGCTTCGGTGGCGTTCGACGCCGTTCGCCAGGGAATTGCGGCGAAGGTGGATACCGTGCTGGTAGACACCGCTGGCCGGTTGCAGAACAAGGTGGGTCTCATGGACGAGCTCGGCAAGGTCAAGCGGGTGATCGAGAAGCACGGGCCGGTCGACGAGACCCTGCTCGTCCTCGACGCCACCACGGGGCAGAACGGCCTGGCGCAGGCCCGGGTGTTCACCCAGGTCGTGGACGTCACCGGGGTGGTGCTCACCAAGCTGGACGGCACCGCCAAGGGCGGCATCGTGATCGCCGTCCAGCGCGACCTGGGCATCCCGGTCAAGCTGATCGGGCTCGGCGAAGGCCCGGACGACCTGGCTCCGTTCGAGCCGGCGGCGTTCGTCGACGCGCTCCTCGGCGAGGCGGCGTGACGCAACAAGAGATCCCGCTCGAGGGCGGCAGCGTCAGCACCGTCGTCCGGGTCGGTGACACCGTCCGGCGGACGGCCGGCCCCTGGACGCCTGCGGTGCACGCGCTGCTGCGGCACCTCGAGGCGGTCGGCTTCACCGGCGCGCCCCGCGCGTTCGGGATCGACGAGAAGGGCCGTGAGGTCCTCTCGTACCTCGACGGCGAGACCGGGGAGTACCCGCTCAAGCCGCACTGGACGACCGACGAGGCGCTGGTGACCGTGGCGACGATGCTGCGGCTGTTCCACGACGCCCAGGCGGGGTTCGTGCCGCCGCCGGGCACGCGGTGGCGCTCGTTCGGGCCGCCGCCGCCGGACACCGAGGTGATCTGCCACCACGACGCGGCGCCGCACAACGTCGTCTGGCGGCCGGACGGGACGCTGGCGATGATCGACTTCGACCTCTCGTCGCCGGGGGCCCGGATCTACGACGTCGCGTACTCGGCCTGGACCTGGGTGCCGCTCTTCTCCGATCGGGACTCGCGGACGCTCGGCTGGCGCCACCCCGACCGTCCGCGGCGGCTCCGGCTCTTCGCCGACGCGTACGGGCTGACGCCGCGCGACCGGGCCCGGCTGGTGCGGACGATCCGGACCCGGATCGTCGACCACATCGAGGGCATCCGGCGGATGGCGGAGGCCGGCGAGCCGGCGTTCGTGCGGATCGTGCAGAAGGGCCATCTCAAGCGTCCCGTGCGCGACCTACGGCTCATCGATCACGAACGGCATCTCCTGGAGCACGCTCTGCGTTAGGACGCGTCCGTCACGAGGGTCGGTTTCGGTATCCCGCCAGGTGCGCCGGAACCGACCCCGCGCCGGTGAACGCTGATTACCATTCCGGAGATGCGAGACGTCGCGGATCTGGGTGCGGTAGCTGCCCTGTATTCGCAATTGGCTGGAGTACTGGCCGGATTCGCATTCGCGGGCCTCGTCGTCATCGTTTCAGGGTCGTTGGGTGGATACACGTTCAACGAGCGCCAAGCGTTCGCGCTCCGCGAGGCGCTGGCGACGCTGGTCTGTTCGTTCTTCGGCCTCGCGCTCGCGGCCCTGACGTACGCGGCGATGGGGGTGGACGCGGACCGTCCCGGGTCGTTGGCCGCTCAGCACCTGCTCGCCGGGGCGCAGTTCCTGATCGCCGGACAGTTCTCCGTATTTTCTGTCCTGGCATTACTCCGCGCCGCGATCGGCGGCGACGTCTTTTACTACGCGAATCGGTTGCTGAGCCAGTTCTCGGCAATTCCGATGTTCGCGCTGCTCTGCCTCGGGGTCGACACCTACTGCGATATCCGTTATGCGCAGGGCGGCCCCCGGTGGGTCAGCGTGAGCCTCGTGGTGCTGATCGTGGTGCTGACGCTGTGGGGCGTATTCGGGTATCTCACGTACGGTTGGGTGGCGACCCGCCGCCTCCACGTCGACAGCTGGACCGCGACTCACCGGATCTACGTCGAACGGCGTTCGTCGCTGTTGGCGATCGCGATCGCGGGATTGTTCACGATGACGTCGTGCACGCTCGCGGTCTGTTTCCTCGCGGCCCACGACGCCGATGCCCGGTGGACGCCACCGCTGGCCGTGGCGGTGGTGGCCGTCGGGGTCGGGTTCCTCGGCGCGTCCACGCTGCCGGTCTACCTCTACCTCACCCGGGTGCGGCCGGAGCCGTTCGCGTGCGGCGACCGGGTCGCGCTCGTGGACGACAAGCACTACCTGACCGGCACCATCGAGGAAGGGGCGCGAGGCACCGTCACCGCCATCGTGGGCCCGGCCAAGTTCCGCGTGCAGTACACGGTGCGGTTCGATCACCGGGACGACGAGACCAACCAGCTGGACTCGCACGATCTGGTCCGGCTCCCGGAGTGAGCTGCCGGGTACCGCTATCGGCGCCAGAACCGGCGGCGGACCTTCTCGGGGCGGGGTTCGCGTTCGCTGAGTTCCGTCGCGCCCAGCGGGGGGAGTTCGCCGGCGTCGCGGAGGTGCTGGGCGAACGCGAGGCCGTCGGCGAACGAACCGGACGGGGGGCGCCCGGCCGCCCACCGCACGAAGCGCGGAGTGAACGCCGCACCCAGGGACCCGGCCAGCAGCGGCCATGCCCGCGCGACCTCGCCGGCCCGCTTCCGCAGCAGCGCCCGGCGGGCGGCGTCCACCCGACCGGTGTCGAATCCCGGCGGGAGCGGCCCGCCGGCGACCAGCGCGGCCACCAACGCCGCCTGCGCCGCCGCGAGATCCTCGGCTGGGGTCGTCGCGTCGGTCACGGCCTCGGTCCCGGCGCCGGTGCCGGTCGTCGGGGCCGCCTCGGCAGACGGGCCGGTCATCGGACGCCTGCCGCGCGGGTTCCCGCCGCGACCGCGCCCGTGATCGCGGCGAGCTCCCCGCGCAGCACCTCCGCCGGCGGGTAGTCGCCGTCCCGCTCCAGCAGCCACCCGGCCGGCGTCGCCCGCTCGGCCAGCGCGGTCACCAGGTCGAGCACCGGCTGCGGCACCGGATCGGTGTGCGTGTCGTGGTACAGCCCCTCGGCCTCCCGCCCACCCGCCACGTGCACGTACGCGACCCGGTCGAGTGGTAACCGGTCGAGCAGCGCGATCGGGTCCTGGCCGCGGTTCTGCGCGTTCGCGTAGACGTTCGCGACGTCGAGCAGCAGCAGCGCGCCGGTCCGGTCCAGCACCGCGGTGAGGAAGTCGGCCTCGTCGTACTCGTCGTCCGGCCAGTCGAACAGCGCCGCGATCGGCTCCAGCGCCAGCGGCACGTCCCCCAGACCGTCCCGCGTCCGCGCGTAGTTCGCTGCCAGCGCGTCCACCGCGGCCCGGGTGCGGGGCACCGGCAGCAGGTGCCCGGCCTCCAGGTCACCGGCCCGCACGAACGCGATGTGCTCGCTGACCAGCGGTGCGTCCAGCAGCGCGGCGCACTCGGCGAGATGCCGCACGCGCTCCGGCGCCACCGGCTCCGCGCCACCGAGCGAGAGCCGGACGCCATGCGGCACGACCGTCACGCCGCGCTCCCGCAGCGTCGCGAGCGGGCCGGAGAGCGGCACGTGGGTGTGGATCCCCTCGGCGACGACCTCGCAGAACCGGAGGTCCGGCAGATCCGCGACGACGCCGGCGATCTCCGGACGCCAACCGACGCCGACGCCGAGGTCGGGAAGCCTGCTCAGCGCACTCGTCATCCGCCGCAGCCTCCACCGCCACAGCCGCCGCCACCGCAGCTCGAGCCGCTCGAACACGACGACGAGCTGCTGCAGGACGACCCGGAGTCGCCGGTACCGCTGCTGGACGAACTGGACGAGCCGGCCGCGGCCGCCCGCCGGATCTCCGACTCGGCGGCGAACGCGGGGTCGGCGGCGTAGAGCGCCGCGGTACCGAACAGCGCGACGCCCATCGCGGCGCCGACCGCGCCGTACGCGCCCCACGACGGGTTGAGTTCGGGCTTCAGGTGGTCGTGGCGACGGATCTCGCTGCGCACCGCCTCCTTGCCGGCCCGCGTCTTCTCCGGGGGGCCGCTGAGCAGCAACATGATCTGGACCACGATCACCACGATCAGCAGCATCGTGAGGTAGCCGACCGGCTTGCCCGCGGCCGCGCCGTCCAAGAACCGGACCGCGCCGAGCAGCAGCACCGGCGCCGGGAGCAGTCCCAGTAGCCGGTAGGTCACCCGCTGCGGGCCGGTGAGCACCAGCCCCGCCTGCTCCAGATCCTTGCGTACGGTGCCGACCGCACTCCGGACCCGGTCGTCGGCGAGCAGCATCCAGACGTGCCTGCGGCCGCCGGCGATCGCGCGGTGGACGGCGTTCTCCAGCGGGTGCAGCCCGTTGTTCGGCGGCCGGCTCGCGGCGACGCCACCACCGGCTGCGGCGGTGACCAGGTGGCGGGCCCGTAGCCCGGCGATCGCCGCCTGGACGGCCTGCAGCGGGCCGCCGGTCAGCAACGCGAGCGCGAACGGATCGGACACCGGGAGCAGGCTCTCGGCCGCCGGGCCGCGGGCGACACCGCGACGCAGCGCGATCGCCAGCCAGATCGAGACACCGACGAGAACGGCGTACCCGAGCAGGAACGTTGTCCCGGGAATGCCCCAGGTGTCACCAGGAGCCGCGAGGATTCTCATCGGGCGCCTCCTTCCACTTGTCCGCCGCCGTGCCCGTCCGTCCGGGACACGCACGTTCTGACCTTGAGAATCGCAGGCGGCGCCGGGCCGCGGCTCCGGCTTGTCGCAGTATTGACAGGCGCTCAGCCGCCGCAGCTCGATCCGCTCGAGGACGACGACGAACTGCTACTGCACGACGACGAACTGCTACTGCACGATGACGAACTGCTGCTGCAGGACGAAGAGCTGCCGCCCAACGTCGAACTGGCGCACGACGACGAACTGCTGCACGAGGATCCCGAGCTGTCCGACGAGTAGTGCGGTGAGCCGGTCGCACCAGCGCTCGGGATGCCGGCCGCCACCGCGAACGCCGGGTCGGCCGCGGTCAACGACGCGGTGCCGAACAGCGCGACGCCCATCGCCGCTCCGGAGGAGCCATAGGCACCCCAGGCCGGGCGGTACGAGGGCCGCAGGTGCTCGTGGCGCCGGACCTCCTGCCGCACCGCCGCGCGGCCGGCACGGGTCGTGAGCGGCGGACTGACCAGCAGGAACACCAGCTCGACGACGAACAGCGTCGCCAGCAGCACGGTGAGGACGCCCACCGGCTTTCCACCCGCCACCCCGGCGACGAACCGCGCGATACCGAGCAGCAGCACCGGCACCGGGGCCAGACCGGCGAGGCGGTAGTACGTGCGTCGCCGGGCCGACGGGACCAGCCCGTCCCGCTCCAGCCGGAACCACGCCGCGGAGATCGCCGCCTGCACGTTCCCGTCGGCCAGGATCGTCCACGGCCGAGTGCGCCCGGACGCGACCGCCCGCAGGGTGGCGGCCTCCACTGGGCCCAGCCCTTCGGCCGTCGGACGGCTCGCGACGATGCCACCACTGGGTACCGCGGCGACCAGGTGCCGTGACCGCAGTGCGGCGATCGCGGTCGGGACGGCCAGGGTGGGGCCACCGCGGAGCAGGGCCACCAGCATCGGATCGGTGAGCGGGAGCAGCGTCTGGGGGGCCGGACCGCGGGTGAGCGCGCGGCGGACCACGATCGTCGCCCCGATCGCCAGCGCGGCGAACAGGACGTAGGTCAGCAGGAACGCTGGGCCGGAGATGCCCCAGGTGTCACCGGAGGCCGCGAGGGTCCTCATCGGGCGCCTCCACTGGATTCTTTTCCACCGGCGTCGGCTGAGGTCGCTGGACGTCGGAGAAGGCCGGAGGTGGGAAACGGTGCGTCGGGCCGGCGGAGTTCCCGGGCGGTGGGTACGAATCTGCTCGGCGGTCGAGGATCGCACGCAACGCGGACCACGGGCCGCGCCGTGTCGGCACCGCGACACGCCAGCGGCCGGTCAACCGATCCGACACCGAACCGAAGCGGCGTCCGGCCGGAGCGCCGTGCGGAAGTGGCTCCTCGACCTCGGCGGCGCCGCCCTCCGGGACGTCGCTCGTCGCGCCGGTGCGCAGCAGCACGTCGGTCAGGCCGGCCCGGGTCGCGACCAGCAGGACGGTGTCGCCGGCGGCGACCGGCTCCTCGCGGCGGGGGTGCCAGGTCAGCGCCCGGCTGCGGCCGGTGCCCGCACGGCCGCCGTTGCGCGGCGCCGGCACGTCCCGCACGTGGCCGAAGACCCGCACCTTCCCGGATTTCTCCAGGTCGCTCAGCGGCTGCTGGTCGGCGAGGCTGCCCGCGCCGACCGGCACCTCGGCGACCAGCAGCACGCTCCGGCCGTGCCCGATCGCGGCTTTCACCTCGCGGCCGAGGATCGCGGCCAGGAACACGGGGGCGGCCGCAGCGGAGACCGACAGCGACACGGCCTGCGGTAGCGCGCCGGTGATCCGGTCGGAGAGGTCCTGGTCGAACAGGCGAAGGACGATGCGGAGGTCCTGGTCCATCGCCCAGACCGCGAGTCCGACCTCGACGTTCGCCACGTCGTCGTCGGTCGCCGCGACCACGCTGCGGGCCCGGTGCGCGCGGGCCGCCCGCAGCGTGTGCTCGTCACTGGCGTCCCCCCGCACGACCGGGACGCTCAGCCGGCGCGCCACGGCCGCGACCGAGGCGTCCGGATCGGTGTCGATCCCCACCACCGGAACCCCCGCGGCCCGCAGCTGTTCGACCATGCGGAGGCCGACCGTGCCCAGGCCGCAGACGACGACGTGGTCGGTGACCCGGCCGACCGAGGGCCCGAAGGCCCCGGTCAACCGGCTGCCGAGCAGATCGTCCACCGCGAACGCGGTGATCAACGCGATCAGGACGACGCCGGTCAGCATCGAGCCGGCGACGAACAACGTGACGGCCGGACCGGCGTCATCCACCCCGTCCGGAGCGCCGGTGGTCAGCGTGGAGACCATGCCGTAGAACGAGTCGAGCCAGCTCAGCCCCAGATCGTGGCGGAGCACGACCGACCCGATCCCCACCAGCGCGGACAGGCCGGCGAGCGTCCAGCGCAGGCGGGCGCTGGCCCACCGGGTGAAGCCGCCGGGCCACCGCATCCGACGGCGGGCGACGCCGACGACCGGCAGCGCGGGTTCGCCGAGCACCAGCTCCGCGTCCGTGCAGTCGCGGTCGGGCAGCAGCACGGTGCCCTCCGGCGCGGACGCGTCGGTGCGGGCCAGCACGACGTAGGGCGTGCCGGTGACGGTCTCCGGCGGGCCCGCGTTGAGCGTTCGGCCGCCGATCTCGATCAGCTGCTGCCCGTCGCCGAGCGCGGCGTCCACGAACGACGGCGCCGCGATCAGGGACGAGGAGAGCACCGTGCAGTCGTGGCCGAACAGCCCTTCGATGCGGCGCGCGAGCTTCTCGTCGAAGATCCGGACCACCAGGCGGATGTCCGGGTTCAGCTCCCGCGCCGCGAGGGCGCCGTGCAGGTTCCCGACGTCGTCGTCGGAGAGCAGGACGAGCGCGGACGCGGTGGCGACCCCGGCGGCCTCCAGCACCGCCTTGTCCCGCCCGGAACCGGTCCGGAGCCGCACACCGGATCGCTCCAGGTGCGGGACGAACGGTCCGTCCGGATCGGGCACGACAACCGTGACCCACGCCGCGGGCCCGGCGTCCGGCGACGGAGCCGGACGCCCGGACGGACGAACGTCAGACCGCCAGCGGAGGCGGGATCCGTTACCCGGCGCAGGGCTCGGCCCTCGCCCGGTGGCGACGTCTTCGAGCTTGCCGAGTTCCTCGACCAGCCGAGCGGCCAGCGCGTCGGCGCCCACCAGAACGATCGGCGGGTGTGAACGCGGTAACTCGGGGCGGGACGCAGAACCACTCATACAAGGGACCTCTAGTGGGAAACGGTGGGCGTCATGCCCGGGATGGTACGGATTTCTGCAGGTCAGCGCGGCGCCGCGTGAAATCGGTGTGGGGAAGAGTTAACTGCCAAGAAACACAGCGTCACGAACCAGAAACTCCTCCGAACGCCCGTCGAAACGTCATCGCACCACGCTGACCCCGACGCAGGACGAGGGTGTGCCGACCCCCGTGCTCTGCGATGACCCCCACATCTTTGTTCCTCGGAAGGAGGGGCATGGAAATCAACTCCGGCGATACCGCCTGGATCCTCGCCAGCAGCGCCCTCGTCCTACTCATGACGCCGGGTCTGGCGCTCTTCTACGGCGGGATGACCCGCGCGAAGAGCGTCCTCAACATGATGATGATGAGCTTCGGCGCTCTCGGGCTCGTCAGTGTCCTGTGGATGCTCTACGGCTACTCGCTCGCGTTCGACGACGACGCCTTCGGCGGGCTCATCGGCGGCCTGGGCAAGATCGGCCTGAAGGGCACGCTCACCGGGGTCTCCGGCACTCTGCCCGAGACCGTGTTCGCCTCCTTCCAGCTCATGTTCGCGGTGATCACCGTCGCGCTGATCTCCGGCGCGATCGCGGACCGTGCGAAGTTCGGCGCGTGGATGGTCTTCGCCGGCGTCTGGGCGACGGTGGTCTACTTCCCGGTCGCCCACTGGGTGTTCGCGTTCGACAGTGACACCACCGAGGGTGGCTGGATCGCCAACGACCTCGGTGCTCTGGACTTCGCCGGTGGAACCGCGGTCCACATCAACGCCGGTGCGGCCGGCCTGGCGCTCGCGCTGGTGCTCGGTAAGCGCAGGGGTTGGCCGCGGGAGAGCTTCAAGCCGCACAACCTGCCGCTGGTCCTGCTCGGCGCCGGTCTGCTGTGGTTCGGCTGGTTCGGCTTCAACGCCGGTTCGGCCGTCGCCGCCAGCAACACCGCGGGCATCGCGTTCATCAACACGCAGGTCGCCACCGCGGCTGCGGTGCTCTCCTGGCTGATCGTCGAGAAGGTGCGCGACAAGCACGCCACCACCCTCGGTGCGGCGTCGGGTGCGGTCGCCGGTCTGGTCGCGATCACCCCGGCCTGTGGTTCGGTCAACCCGGTAGGTGCCCTGATCATCGGTCTGCTGGCCGGTGCGGTCTGCGCGCTCGCCGTCGGTCTCAAGTACCGCCTCGGGTTCGACGACTCGCTCGACGTCGTCGGCGTTCACCTGGTCGGCGGTCTGGCCGGCTCGCTCCTGATCGGTCTGCTCGCCACCGACACCGTCGTGGCGGACACCAACGGTCTGTTCTACGGCGGCGGACTCGGTCTGCTGGGTAAGCAGGCGGTCGCCTCCTTCGCGGTCCTCGCGTACTCCTTCATCGCCACCTACATCATCGGCTTCATCATCAAGAAGACGATGGGCTTCCGGCTGGACGAGGAAGCGGAGATCGAAGGTATCGACACGGCGGTTCACGCGGAGTCGGCCTACGACTTCGTCTCGGGCAGCAGCGCCCGCTCCGGTGTCGTGGGTGGTCCGGCCCCGGCTGGTATCAACGACCAGAGCGTCCGCGAAGCGGCTCCGGCCGGTAAGGAGTAGAGCCCGATGGCCAAGCTGGTCACCGCAGTCATCAAGCCGTTCAAGCTGGAGGACGTCAAGGGCGCCCTCTCCGCGCTGGGCATCGCCGGCCTCACGGTCTCCGAGGTCCAGGGTTACGGACGGCAGAAGGGTCACACCGAGGTCTACCGGGGCGCCGAGTACCAGGTCGACTTCGTGCCGAAGGTCCGCATCGAGGTCGTGGTCGACGACATCGACGCAGCCAAGGTCGTCGACGCACTGGTCGCGGCTGCCAGAACCGGCAAGATCGGTGACGGCAAGGTGTGGGTCACCACGGTGGACGAGGTGATCCGGGTCCGTACCGGCGAGCGCGGACTCGATGCCCTCTGACAAGCGTGTGGGGCCCGATGAGAAGCGGGTGGGGCCCGATGACAGGCACGTCGGGGGCTTGAACGAGCCGGCCGGGTCTTCTGACCCGGCCGGCCGTCGGGCTCCGGACGCCCGGGCGCCGTTCGCACCGACCGGCCCACCGCCCCGAGCCCAGCTCTCCGACGCGCTCGACCGCTGGCTGGCGGGGCTGTTGCCGCCGGTCGCCGGCGTAGCCCTGGTCGCGGTCGGCAGCCTGGGGCGCCGCGAGGTCGTCGCCCGCAGCGACGTCGACCTGGTCCTGCTCCACACCGGACACCCGCGGATCTCCGAGATCGCCGAGTCGGTCTGGTACCCGATCTGGGACTCGGCCGTCGGCCTCGACCACGCGGTGCGCACCGTCGACGAGGCGGTCACCGTGGCCCGCAGCGACGTCAAGGCAGCCCTGGGGTTGCTGGACGCCCGGTACGTGGCGGGGGACCGGGCGCTCGCCGACGAACTGGCCGCCGCGGTCCGCGCGGCGTGGCGGGCCAGCCCGGCCGGATGGCTGGGCGAACTGCGCGAACTCACCGTGGCGCGCTGGCAGACCGCAGGGGAGCTGGCGTTCCTGCTCGAACCCGACCTCAAGGAAGCACGCGGCGGCATTCGTGACGCGGTCACCCTGCGCGCGCTGGCCTACGCGCAGCTGGTGGACGCGCCCCGGGGCAGCGTGCGCGACGCCTACCGGCTGCTGCTCGACACCCGGGACGCACTGCACCGGGTGGCCGACCGCGCGCTCGACCGGCTGTTGCTGGCCGAGCAGGACGCCGTCGCCGAGGTCCTCAACTACTCCGACGCCGACGCGCTGCTGCACGACGTCGCCGACGCGGCGCGCACCATCGCGTACGCGTCCGACACCGCCTGGCGGCAGGTCGACGGGCTACTCAGCAAGCGTCGCCGGTGGCCGATCCGGCGCCGCTCGACGGTGAACCGGCGGCCGCTCGCCGACGGTGTCGTGGAGCAGAACGGTGAGGTCGTGCTCGCGCGCGGCGTCGACCCGGCGCTCGACCCGGTGCTGCCTCTCCGGTTCGCCGCGGCCGCGGCGGTGGCGAACCTCCCGCCGGGCCGAGCGGCGCTGGAGCGGCTGGCGGTCGCCGCGCCCCCGCTGCCGGACGTCTGGCCGGAGTCGGCGCTGCAGTCGCTGGTCGCGCTGCTCGGGGCGGGCGAGGCCGCGATCGGTATCTGGGAGGCCTGCGACCGGCACGGCATGGTGGAGAAGTGGCTGCCCGAGTGGGGCCGGGTTCGCTCGCTCCCGCAGCGCAACGCGTTGCACCGCTACACCGTCGACCGGCACCTGGTGGCCGCGGCGGTCGCCGCCGCACCGCTCGCCCGCCGCGTCGCGCGTCCGGACCTACTGCTGATCGGCGCGCTGCTGCACGACATCGGCAAGGGCCTCCCGGGTGACCACTCGGAGGTCGGCGCGGAGATCGCCGGTCGGATCGCGACCCGGCTCGGCCTGTCCGCGGAGGACACCGACGCGCTGGTGCGGCTCGTCCGGTACCACCTGTTGCTGGCCGACACCGCTACCCGGCGGGATCTGGACGACCCGGCGACGCTGGAGGTGGTCGCGGAGGCGGTCCGCTCCGACGGGGTGCTGCTCGACGTCCTGCACGCGCTCACCGAGTCCGACGCCGCGGCAACCGGTCCGGCGGCGTGGAGCAGCTGGAAGGCGGGGCTGGTCAGCGACCTGGTCCGGCGCGTGCACGTCCTGATCGGGCAGGGTTCCCCGCCGGCGGTGCGCCAGCGGCCGGCGGAGGTGTTCGCCGCCACCGCTGCGTCGTCGCGGTCCGGGTTGGGGGCGGGGTTGCCGGGCCCCGGGGAGTGCACGGTCGCGATCCACGGCGACGAGGTCGCGGTGGTCGGCGGCGAGGGCGTGCAGCAACTGCTGAGCCGGACCGCCGGCATCTGCGCCCTGCACCGGCTCGACGTCTACGCGGCCGACGCCGGCACGTTCGACGGGCAGCCGGTCGTGGTGGTGCGCGCCGCGCCACGGTTCGGGCGGTTGCCGGACCCGGCGCTGCTCACCGCCGACCTGCGTCGCGCGGTGGCCGGCAACTACGACGTCGCGGCGGCGCTGTCCCAGCGGGAGGCCGAGGCACGCGACCGTGAGGCGCCGGCGCCACCGCAGGTCAGCTGGTTGCCGGACGCGTCGAGCGACGCCACCGTGCTCGAGCTGCGGGCCGAGGACCGACGTGGCCTGCTGCACGACGTCACGGCGGCGTTGGAGGAGAGCGGCGCGGTCGTCCGGGGTGCGCGGGTCAGCACGTTCGGGTCCGCGGTCGTCGACGCGTTCTACCTGATCGGCAGCGACCTGGAACGCGACGAGATCGCCAAGGCGGTGCTGGCCGCAGCGCAGCCGTAGACATCACGTCGGCCGCCTTCCCGAAAAGCGCCGCCCGGCGCCACGGCGCGAGGGTGGTGGGTTCCGGGAAGGCCGCCCCGTGGCGCGACGCCAGAGGTGGTTTTTCGGGAAGAGCACCCTGCAGCGCGGCGCGAGGTGGTCTTCCGGGAAATCCGCCCCGGGCGGCGCGCACCCCCGGGCAGGCTCAGTCTTCCGGGGAGGCGCGGAACGTGCGGCGGTAGGTCGCGGGGGACGTGCCGACCGACGTCGCGAAGTGCTGGCGCAGCGACGCGGTCGTGCCGAAACCGATCGAGCGGGCGATCCGCTCGACGGACAGGTCGGTCTCCTCCAGCAGGTGGCGGGCCCGGTCCACCCGGTGGGCTATCAACCACGTCCCCGGCGCCTGCCCGGTCTCCTGCCGGAAGCGGCGGGTGAACGTACGGACGCTCATCCCCGCGTGCGCGGCCATCGTCGCCAGGTCCAGCGGCTCGTCCAGGTGCTCCAGGGCCCAGGCGCGGGTCGGGCCGGTCGACGCGCCGGACGTCGTCGGCATCGGCCGCTCCACGTACTGGGCCTGACCACCGTCCCGCCACGGTGGCGCCACGCACCGCCGGGCGGCTCGGTTGGCGACCTCGCTGCCGTGGTCGCGCCGGACCAAGTGCAGGCACAGGTCGATGCCCGCGGCCACACCGGCCGAGCTGGCGATCGGCCCCTCGTCGATGAACAGCACGTCCGGGTCGAGCGTCACCGCGGGGTAGCGCGCGCGGAACGCGTCCGCCCAGAGCCAGTGCGTGGTGGCCCGCCTGCCGTCCAGCAGACCGGTCGCCGCCAGCACGAACGCGCCGGTGCAGATCGACGCGACCCGGGTGCCGCGGGCGGCGGCGGCCCGGACCGCGTCCAGCGCCTCGGCCGGGAATTCCCGCGTTCCGGCGGTCTTGCCGCGGACGCCGGGGATCAGCACGGTGTCCGCGGACGCCAGCTCGTCCAGCCCGTACTTCGGCAGCACCGCGTACCCGGCGGTGCTGTCGACCGGCGCCGCACCGGGCGAACACACGTGGACGCTGTAGAGCGGCACTCCGTTCCGCTCGGCCGATCCGAACACCTGGCCGGGGATGCCGAGGTCGAACGGCACGACGTCGTCCAGAGCGAGCACGGCGATCCGGTGCCGGGGGAGAGTCATTCCGATTTTTGGGCGGCTGGGTGGGGGGTGCAGTGGCTGGGCATGGCCCGATTCTTTCACAGAGTGTCCTTCGGGCCACTGGTTCGCAGCGGAGTCGTCGGCGAAGCTCGTTGGCGTGGTCAACACTTCTGTGCCGGTGAAACCCCGGCTCCACCGCGCCTGGCTGGTGGCGGGAGTCGCGTTCGTCGCGCTGGTCGGCGCCGCCGCGTTCCGGGCCGCGCCGAGCGTCCTGATCCTGCCGTTGCAGGAAGAGTTCGGCTGGTCGACGGCGGACATCTCGCTCGCCGTCACGGTCAACCTCGTGCTGTTCGGGCTCACCGCGCCGTTCGCCGCCGCGCTCATCCAGCGGCTGGGTCTGCGCTGGGTGACCACGGGCGCGCTGCTGCTGGTGGCCGCCGGTGCGGCGCTCACTGTCGGGATGTCCGCCCGCTGGCAACTCGTGCTCTGCTGGGGCGTCCTGGTCGGCCTCGGAACCGGCTCAATGGCGTTGGTGTTCGCCGCCTCGGTCGCCGACCGGTGGTTCGTCGCCCGGCGCGGCCTGGTGGTCGGCATTCTCACCGCGGGCAGCGCCACCGGCCAGCTGATCTTCCTGCCGCCGGTGGCCGCGCTGGCGCAGGCGCAGGGCTGGCGGATCGCGTCGCTGGCGATCAGCGCCTGCGCGCTCGCCGTCGTCCCGCTGGTCGTACTCTTCCTCCGCGACCGGCCGGAGGACGTCGGGCTGACCCGGTACGGCACCGACGAGCCGAGCCCCGAGCGCCCCGTCGGCGGTGCCGCCCGGAACGCCTTCGACGGCCTGCGCATCGGCGTCCGTAGCGGCACGTTCTGGCTGTTGGCCGGCGGGTTCGCGATCTGCGGAGCGTCGTCCAACGGGTTGGTCGGAACCCACCTGGTGCCGGCCGCGCACGACCACGGGCTACCCACCACCACGGCGGCGAGCCTGCTCGCCGTGATCGGGATCTTCGACATCGTCGGGACGATCGCCTCCGGCTGGCTGACCGACCGCTACGACCCGCGGTTGCTATTGCTGGCCTACTACGGGCTGCGGGGCGCGTCGCTGTTGCTGCTCCCGGCGCTGCTTCCCTCGCTCGGCCAGGGTGTGGGGCCGACGATGCTGGTGTTCATCGTGTTCTACGGGCTGGACTGGGTGGCCACCGTGCCGCCGACCGTCGCGCTCTGCCGCCAGACGTTCGGTGACCGGGCGCCGGTCGTGTTCGGCTGGATCTTCGCGTCCCACCAGCTCGGTGCGGCGCTGATGGCGATCGGTGCGGGCGCGGTCCGGGACACGTTCGGCACCTACACGCCGGCCTGGTACGCGGCCGGTGCGCTGTGCCTTCTCGCCGCGACCCTCTCGGTCGGCGTCGGTCGGGGACGTGGGGCGGCTACGCTCAAGGGAGAGAAAGTCGCGACTCCAACTGCGCCCCCTGTGGCCACCGCCAGCTGACCCCGTGAGGACCGATGTTCGACACGCTCTCCGACCGGCTCTCCGCCGTCTTCACTTCGCTCCGTGCGAAGGGTCGCCTGACCGACGCCGACATCGACAAGTCCATGCGGGAAATCCGGGTGGCCCTGCTCGAGGCGGACGTCGCGCTGCCGGTCGTCAAGGCGTTCGTCCAGTCGGTCAAGAACCGGGCGCGCGGCTCCGAGGTGCACCAGGCGCTCAACCCGGCCCAGCAGGTCGTGAAGATCGTCAACGAGGAGCTGATCGGCATCCTCGGCGGCGAGACCCGTCGGCTGCGGTACGCGAAGAACCCGCCGACGGTGATCCTGCTGGCCGGTCTGCAGGGTGCCGGTAAGACGACGCTCGCCGGCAAGTTGGCGCTCTGGCTGCGCAAGCAGGGGCACACACCGCTGCTCGTCGCGGCCGACCTGCAGCGCCCGAACGCCGTGCAGCAGCTCCAGGTGGTGGGTGGCCGGGCCGAGGTCGAGGTGTTCGCGCCGGAGCCGGGCAGCGGCGTCGGCGACCCGGTGGACGTCGCCCGGCGCTCGATCGACTTCGCGCAGCGCCAGCAGCACGACATCGTGATCGTCGACACGGCCGGCCGGCTCGGTATCGACGCGGACATGATGGCGCAGGCCGCGGCGATCCGGGACGCGGTCAACCCGGACGAGATCCTGTTCGTCGTCGACGCGATGATCGGTCAGGACGCGGTCACCACGGCCCAGGCGTTCAAGGACGGCGTCGGCTTCGACGGCGTGGTGCTGACCAAGCTGGACGGTGACGCCCGCGGTGGTGCCGCCCTCTCCGTGCGGCACGTCACCGGCGAGCCGATCATGTTCGCGTCCTCCGGCGAGAAGCTGGACGAGTTCGACGTCTTCCACCCCGACCGGATGGCGTCCCGCATCCTCGGCATGGGCGACATGCTGACGCTGATCGAGCAGGCCGAGCAGGTCTTCGACGCCGAGCAGCAGCAGCGCATGAGCGACAAGATGCTCGGCGAGGGCGACTTCACGCTCGACGACTTCCTCGAGCAGATGGTCGCGGTCAAGAAGATGGGCCCGATCAGCAACGTGCTCGGGATGCTGCCCGGCATGAACCAGATGAAGGGTCAGCTCGACCAGCTCGACGACAAGCACTTCGACCGGGTCGCCGCGGTGATCCGCTCGATGACGCCGGCCGAGCGCAACGACCCGAAGATCATCAACGGGTCGCGGCGGCTGCGCATCGCGAACGGCTCCGGCACCACGGTCACGGACGTGAACCAGCTGGTCGAGCGGTTCTTCGAGGCGCGCAAGATGATGCGCCAGATGACCAGCCAGCTGGGCTTCGGCGGCGGGATGCGCCGCGGTGGTTCGTCGAAGAAGGGCAAGGGCAAGAAGGGCCGCAAGGGCGGAGGCGGCGGTCGGCCGCGGCAGCAGCTGCCCGGCGGGATGCCCGGTGCCTTCCCTGCCGGTTTCCCGGGCGCGCTGCCGCCGGCGGCCGCTCAGCCCGAGCCGCCCGCCGCCCCGGACGCACTGCCGGGCGGGTTCGAGATGCCGAAGATCGACTTCTCGAAGCTGCCGAAGAAGTAGTCCTTGGCGGCGCCGGTGCTGGTCGTCGACGGCGCGAACGTCGTCGGCTCGGTGCCGGACGGGTGGTGGCGTGATCGTCCCGGGGCCGCCGCCCGGCTCCGGGACGCACTGATCCCGGTGGCGTCGTCCGGGCTGCCGGGTGTTCTCGACGGGCCGGTGTCCGTGGTGCTCGTGGTCGAGGGCGCCGCGCGCGGGCTGGACGGTGTGCCGGGCGTGGAGGTGGTGTCGGCGCCGGGATCGGGTGACGACACGATCGTCTCGGTGGCCCGGGAGTTCGCCGCGTCGAGGCCCACCTGGGTGGTGACCGCCGATCGTGCGCTGCGGGAGCGGGTGCGTGCGGTCGGCGCCGAAGTGCTCGGACCCACGGCGGTGCCCCGCCGCTGAGGTATCGAAGCGCGCATCGTGGCGCGGTAGCGGCGATGAACACATTTGCCGCTCCTCGGGATCGGCGACGACTCCGGACGGCAGAATCAGGCGGGTGACGGCACTTCATCTGCGGGGCGTGGCACTGCCGGACGACGTCGAGCGGGACGTCTGGATCGTCGGCGACCGGCTGACGTTCGAACCGGTCGCCGGGGCCGAGACGGTCGCATCCGGGGGCTTCCTGGTGCCCGGCCTGGTCGACGCGCACTGCCACCCGGGCATCGCGCCCGGTGGCCCGGTGGCCGACGTCGCCGAGGCGAAGCGGCTCGCGCTGATCGACCGGGACGCCGGGGTCCTGACGATCCGGGACGCGGGTTCTCCGGTGGACTACCGCGAGCTCGACGACGACCCGGACATGCCCCGCCTGATCCGGGCCGGGCGGCACCTCGCACCGCACCGTCGGTACATCCCGGGTCTGGCCGTCGAGTGCGCCCCCGAGGAGCTGGCGGCGCAGGCCGCGATCCAGGCCAAGCTGGGCAACGGGTGGGTCAAGCTGGTGGGGGACTGGATCGACCGCGGCGCCGGCGACCTCGGCCCGACGTACGACGACGCGACGTTCGCGGCGGCGGTCTCCGCGGCCCACGACGCGGGGGCCCGGGTCGCGGTGCACACGTTCAGCGAGGCTGCGCTCCCCGGGTTGATCGCGGCCGGCGTCGACTCGATCGAGCACGGCACCGGCCTGTCGCTCGACCTGATCGACGCGATGGCCGCGCAGGGAACCGCACTGGTGCCGACGATGACGAACATCGCGACGTTCGGGAACATCGCCGACAAGGCCGAGCCGAAGTTTCCCGGGTACGCCGACCACATGCGGCGCCTGCGCGACGGGTTCCCGGCGGTGGTCCGGGCAGCCTATGAGGCCGGTGTCCCGATCTACGTGGGCACCGACGCCGGTGGCGGCGTGGAGCACGGGCTCGCGGCGGGGGAGATGCTGCGGCTGGCCGACGCCGGTATGACGCCGCTGGACGTACTCGCGGCCGGGTCCTGGGGCGCGCGCGCGTGGCTGGGCCTGCCAGGACTGGAGGAGGGCGCGCTCGCGGACGTCGTCGTCTACGAGGCGGACCCCCGCGAGGACCTACGCGTGCTCCAGGCGCCCTCCCGCATCGTCCTGCGTGGGCGCGTCATCGCGTGACCAATGGATTGTCGAGTAGCCAACCTCTCCTTCGCTGCGGGGAAGTTGACGACTCGGCAATCCGCTGAGCCGTCGCCCCTGCGGTGGGCGGGTTACTCGGTCACGGCCGGTGCATCGGACGCCCTAAGATCAACCGTCATGGCAAAGGCTCCCGTTCTCACGCCACAGGCTGAGGACTTTCCCCGCTGGTACCAGGACGTGATCGCGAAGGCCGAGCTGGCCGACAACGGGCCGGTCCGCGGCACGATGGTGATCCGACCGACCGGGTACGCGCTGTGGGAGCGGATGCAGCGCGAGGTCGACGACCGGATCAAGGCCGCCGGGGCGCAGAACGCGTACTTCCCGCTGTTCATCCCCGAGTCGTACCTGCGCAAAGAGGCCGAGCACGTCGAGGGCTTCAGCCCCGAACTGGCCGTCGTCACCCACGCCGGTGGCAAGCAGCTCGAGGAGCCGGTCGTCGTCCGCCCCACGTCGGAGACGATCATCAACGCGTCGTTCTCGAAGTGGGTGCAGTCGTACCGCGACCTGCCGCTGCGCGTGAACGCCTGGGCGAACGTCGTCCGGTGGGAGATGCGCCCGCGGGTGTTCCTCCGCACCACCGAGTTCCTCTGGCAGGAAGGCCACACCTGCCACGCGACCCAGGACGACGCCCGCGCCTACGCGCGGCAGATCCTGCACGAGGTCTACCAGGACTTCATGGTCAACGTGCTGGCGATGCCGGTCGTCGTCGGCCGGAAGACCGCCAAGGAGCGGTTCGCCGGCGCGATCAACACGCTGACCTGCGAAGGCATGATGCGTGACGGCAAGGCGCTGCAGATGGGCACCAGCCACGAGCTGGGCCAGAACTTCGCCAAGGCGTTCGACGTCCAGTACTTGTCCACCGAGGGGCAGCGCGAGTACGTCTGGCAGACCTCGTGGGGGGTCTCCACCCGGATGGTCGGCGGCCTGATCATGGGTCACGGCGACGACAACGGGCTGCGGCTGCCGCCCCGGCTCGCCCCGACCCAGGTCGTCGTCATGGTCGTCAAGGACGGTCCGGGCGTCGGGGAGTCGGCCGCGAAGCTCGCCGCCGAGCTGGGCGGTGCGGGCGTCCGCGTCGAGCTGGACGACCGCACCGACACCCCGTTCGGACGCCGGGCGGTCGACGCCGAGCTCAAGGGCGTACCGGTTCGGATCGAGGTCGGCCCGCGCGACCTGGCCGAGGGGAACGTCACCGTGGTGCGCCGGATCCCCGGCACCAAGACCCCGACCCCCCTCGGCGGCACGCTCGACGCGGTGAACACCGCACTCGTCGAGGACCAGCAGGCGCTCTACGACGAGGCGCTGGCCCGCCGCGAGGAGAAGACGGCCGACGTCACCAGCGTCGAGGACGCGATCGCGGCCGCCGCCACCGGCTGGGCGCGGATCCCGTGGGCCACGCTCGTGGACGGTGGCGAAGCCCGGCTCGCGCAGGACGCGATCACGGTCCGTTGCCTGCTCCGCCCGGACGGATCGGTGCCCGAGTCCGACGAGGAGCCGGGCGTCGTCGCGGTCGTGGGTCGGTCCTACTGAGTCCGGCCCGAATGAGCGCGGACTATCTACCGTCGGGCCGGACCGCACTGGTCCGGCACTGCCGCAACGGTGTCGTCCAGGCCGTCCGCCCGTGCGTGGTGGCCGCGGACGGCCCGGACGGCACGTTGCTCTGGCTGGTCCACGACACACCCACCCGGACATCGCTGTTCGCCGACGGACGTCCGGTGCGGGACGTGCCGCTCGCGGAGCGGTTCACCCGGGAGTGGCACACCGGGCCGGGCGTCTGGACCGGCACGAGCGTCCTGGAGTGGATTCCGCCCGGTGCGCCGTGGCACACCGTCTACTGGTTCTTCGACGGGGCCGGCCGGTTCCGCAACTGGTACGTGAACGTGGAGACGCCCCCCGTCCGCTGGGTGGACGAGGGCGTCGCCGGGTTCGACTCCGACGATCTCGAGCTCGACGTCGTCATCGCGCCGGACCGGTCCTGCGTGCTCAAGGACGACGACGAGCTGGACGCCGCGGTTCAGGCCGGTGACCTGTCGCCGCGCGTCGCCGACCGGACCCGGCTGGAGGCGTCCACCGCGATCGACGCCGCCACCGCGGGCCGGCCGCCGTTCGACGGACGGCTCACCGACTTCCGCCCCGACCCGGCCTGGACGCGTCCGGAACTGCCGGTCGGATGGGATCGTCCGGCCGTCTCCCGGGCCGCGGAACACCTGCTCACCCGGTCGCGGTGACCGCGGCGGCGCGCTGTCCGGCGCCCGGATCGAGGACGCGCGCCACCGCGGTCGGGAACGTCGGCGGAGCCGATTCGGAGCATCCGTGGCGGATCTGGCAGAATAGGCGGCTGAACTGACCACCGTGTGGGCCCTCTATCCCACCCACGGTGTTCGGTCCGCCGGGTCGGCGCACCATCGTCCCCACGTGGCGTCGGCGACCCACCCGTACCGAAACCCAGGAGCATCCACACCAGTGGCCACCAAGATCAAGTTGATGCGGCTCGGCAAGATCCGCGCACCGCACTACCGCATCGTCGTCGCCGACGCCCGCACCAAGCGTGACGGTCGGGTCATCGAGACGATCGGCAAGTACCACCCCAAGGAAGACCCGAGCTTCATCGAGGTCGACTCCGACCGGGCGCAGTACTGGCTCGGCGTCGGCGCCCAGCCGACCGAGGCCGTCGCGGCGATCCTCCGGGTCACCGGCGACTGGCAGAAGCACAAGGGCGAGCCGGCCCCGCCGCCGATGAAGGTCGCGGCGCCGAAGGCCGACAAGAAGGAGATCTTCAACCAGGTGGCCCGTGCCTCGGCCGACGGTGCGCCGGTGGCCGACGCGACCACCCCGAAGAAGAAGGCCCCGAAGAAGGCCGACTCCGACAGCGCTTCCAGCAGCACGGCTCCTGCGGAGTCCTGAGGTGGTCTTGCCCGCAGCGCTGGAACACCTCGTCCGCGGCATCGTCGACAACCCGGACGACGTCCGGGTCGACCTGGTGCACGGCCGCCGTGGCAAGGTGCTCGAGGTTCGGGTCCACCCGGAAGATCTCGGCAAGGTGATCGGCCGCGGTGGCCGCACTGCGAAGGCCCTGCGCCAGGTCGTCACCGGTATCGGTGGCCGTGGCGTGCGGGTCGACGTGGTCGAGACCGACCTGCGCTGAGTCATGCTCCTCGTGGTGGGGCGGATCGGACGTGCCCACGGAATCCGGGGCGACGTCTTCGTCGAGGTGCGCACGGACGATCCTGACGATCGGTTCGCCGCGGGATCGGTGCTGGTCACCGATCCCGCGGACGCCGGTCCGCTGACCGTCGCCGATGCGCGCTGGCACTCCGGCAAGCTCGTCGTCCGATTCGAGGGCGTGTCGGATCGCAGTGCCGCGGAGAAACTCCGCGGGCTGCGGTTGGTGGTCGACTCGGAGGACATTCCCCCGTCCGACGACCCGGACGAGTTCCACGACTATCAGCTGGTCGGTCTGGCCGCCTTCGGTGTCGACGGGGCCTCGCTCGGTTCGGTGGTGGACGTGGTCCACAGCGCCGCCGGGGAGCTCCTGGTGCTCTCGTTCAACGGAGCCGAGCGGCTGGTGCCGTTCGTCCGGGAGATCGTGCCGACCGTCGACGTACCCGGTGGCCGGGTCGTGATCGATCCGCCGGAGGGGTTGTTCGACCTGTGAAGATCGATGTGCTGTCGATCTTCCCGGGGTACCTGGCGCCGCTGCGGGAGTCGCTGATCGGCAAGGCCGTCGACCGCGGCGTCATCGAGCTGGGCGTCCACGACCTCCGGCGGTGGACGTACGACGTCCACCGCACGGTGGACGACTCGCCGTACGGCGGGGGGCCCGGCATGCTCATGCGGGCCGAACCGTGGGGGCTTGCTCTTGACGAGCTGGCGCCGGTGGACGGTCCGCAGCCCCGGCTGGTCGTGCCGACGCCGGCCGGGCGTCCGTTCACCCAGGCGCTGGCGAACGAGCTGGCCGCCGAGCCCTGGTTGCTGTTCGCCTGCGGCCGGTACGAGGGCATCGACGCGCGTGTCGTCGAGTACGCAGCCGACCGCATGGTGGTCGACGAGGTGAGCCTCGGTGACTACGTGCTCGCGGGCGGCGAGGTCGCGGTACTGGTGATGGTGGAGGCGATCGGTCGGCTGCTCCCCGGCGTGTTGGGGAACGTCGCCTCGCACGAGCAGGACTCGTTCTCCGACGGCCTGTTGGAGGGCCCGGCCTACACTCGGCCGGAAGTTTGGCGCGGCCGGCCGGTGCCGGACGTCCTGCTCTCCGGACACCACGCGGCGATCGCGCGCTGGCGACGGGACGAGGCGCTACGCCGAACCGCGGCGCGCCGACCGGACCTGTTGTCGGCGGTCACGCTGGACACGACGGATCGCAAGGTTTTGGCGGAATTCGGATTCTCGGCTCCGTCGAGGACCGCCTCCTCGGCTCCGCCGGGGGAAGGCGGGTTTCCGGTTCCCGATCAGGATGTGGCACAGTAGGAGAGTTGCCGCTGACGCCACTGGCTCAGCGTGCCCGGATTCTCACCGTCTTTCGCTCCCGCCCGGCGGGAGCACGAAGACGGCCCGACGACGAGGAAAGCGAAGACCGCGATGAACACCCTGGATGCCCTGGACGCCGAGACTCTGCGTTCCGACATCCCGGCCTTCCGGCCCGGCGACACCCTGAAGGTCCACGTTCGGGTCGTCGAGGGCAACCGGTCCCGCATCCAGGTCTTCCAGGGTGCGGTCATCCGTCGGCAGGGCACGGGCTCCCGCGAGACCTTCACGGTCCGCAAGGTCAGCTTCGGTGTCGGGGTGGAGCGCACCTTCCCGGTGCACACCCCGGTGATCGAGAAGATCGAGGTCGTGACGCGCGGCGACGTCCGTCGCGCCAAGCTCTACTACCTCCGTGGTCTGCGCGGCAAGGCCGCCAAGATCAAGGAGAAGCGCGAGACCACCGCCGGCTGAGTCGGCTGAAACCACGCTTCGCGCGTGACAGCACCCGATCGGTTCGGCCGCTCCGAGCAGGGAGCGGCCGACCAAACGGGTTTCGACGAGTTGGCTCGTCGGTTGGGGCGCTATCCGCGCCCTGACCCGGGACGGCCTCCCTCGGTGCAATTGGACGGCTCGGGATCACTGGCGTGGCCCGGCCGTCCGTTGCCGTCTGCGCGCCGTCCGCACTCCGGTGAACACGGCATTACCGGAAGTACCGAACTCAACGGTGCTCCGGGCCGTGATCCGGGTGTGGGACGAATGGGCGGCGTCGAGTACGTTCCGGTCGATCGTTACGGCGAGCCGTATCGGGACGACCGGTACGGCGCTGACCGGTACGCCGATTCCGGATATCCGGACCCCCGCTACGGCGACCCCCGAGCTGGCGACCGCGGGTACCGGGACGCTGGTCAGGGCGACGCCGGGTACGCGGACGAGCGTTACCGGGACCCGTACGGCTACCCGATCCGTCGCGTCGAGGCGGATCCGTACGGGGAGGCCGATCCGTACCGGCAGGCCGACCCCTACCGGGACCGGGACCCCTACCGGGAGCCGGACCGTCGCCGGGGACCGGACCGCTCTCGGGAGGCCGACCGGTACGCGGCCGAGGACGACTCGGCGTACTACCGGCAGACCCGAGCCACCGACCGCAAACCGGCGAGCGCAGACCGTTCCTCCGCCGATCGCTCCGCCGCCGGGCGCCACCGTGCCGGTGCCCGTCCGTACGCGGGCCGCGAGCGCCGCCGCACGCTGCCGCTCTGGCAGGAGATCCCGCTCCTGCTGATCATCGCCTTCGTCCTGGCCACCGTCATCAAGACGTTCGTGGTGCAGGCGTTCTACATCCCGTCCGGATCGATGGAGCAGACGCTCCTGGTCAGCGACCGCGTGCTGGTCAACAAGTTCGTCTACGACATGCGTGAGCCGCGCCGAGGCGAGGTCGTGGTGTTCCGCGGCACCGACTCGTGGGCACCGGAGTCCGGCATACCGCAGGACTCGGGAACGCTGGCGACCGTGGGGCGCATGCTGGGCGGATTGATCGGCGCTGCCCCGCCCGACGAGAAGGACTTCGTCAAGCGGGTGATCGGCGTCGGCGGCGACACCGTCCAGTGCTGCGACGCGAACGGCCGGGTCGAGGTCAACGGCGTGCCGCTGGTCGAGCCGTACGTGTTCGAGGACACTCCGATCGCGCAGCGTCCGTTCGGCCCGGTCACGGTGCCGCGCGGCCGGCTGTTCATGATGGGCGACCACCGGGTCGCGTCGGCCGACTCGCGGGTGTACCTCAACGACCAGTGGCGCGGCACGATCCCGGTCGATGCGGTGATCGGACAGGCTTATGCGACGGCTTGGCCCGCGTCGCGGTGGGGTTTGCTGCAGGCGCCCGATACATTCAGCAATGTGCCGACAGCCTTGGGTGATCCCTCGCGTGGGGAGGCCCGTCCCACCGGAGCAGTAGCTCTCGTGGTGCTGCCCATCCTGTTCGGGCCCTTCGGCGGGGTCTGTGCCGGACGTGCCCCCAGGTGGCTGTTGCGCCCAGATTCGCGCCGACGCCGTAGGCTGCGCTGGTGATGCCCGAGACCTCCCGTCGGAAACAGCGCTCTTTCTGGGTCGAGTTGCCGATCCTCCTCCTCGTAGCGGTCATCGTGGCCGTGTTGGTCCGGACGTTCCTGGTACAGACCTTCTACATCCCGTCCGGGTCCATGGAGAACACGCTCCTGATCAATGACCGGGTGCTGGTGAACAAGATGGTCTATCGCTTCCGGGAGCCACGCCGGGGCGAAGTCGTCGTGTTCGTTCCTCCCAAACAGTGGGACGCGGGTCCGAGCAAGGACGACTACATCAAGCGAGTCGTCGCGGTCGGCGGCGACAAGATCATCTGCTGTGACCCTTCCGGCAAGATCACCGTCAACGGTCGCCCGCTGACCGAGGACTACCTGTTCGAGGACGACGTGCCGTCCGCCCAGCCGTTCGAAGTCACGGTGCCCACCGGTCGGCTCTTCGTGCTCGGTGATCACCGATCCTCGTCGGCGGACTCCCGGTTCCACACCGACTACCAGTTCGGGACCATCCCGGTGGACGACGTGGTCGGACGAGCGTTCGTGATCTTCTGGCCACTGAGCCGGGTGGGGACGCTCTCCGTTCCGAAGGCGTACGAAGAGATTCCCGCGCCGTCGGGTGGCTGACGCGGCAGACGCGCAGGCTGACGCCGTCGGGGCGCGGGTTCGGCGCGCCGAGTGGGAGCAGCCGCGGGCCGCGGGCAGCGTGGAGCCGCCCGGTGCCCCTCCGCGTCCGTGGCGGCTCTCCGGGCGAATGCTCGTGCTGGACCCGGCCGACCGAGTACTCCTGCTCCGTTCGCGGGACCCCGAGTACCCCGAGGTGGGGGACTGGTGGGAGGTGCCGGGCGGCGGCGTCGACCCCGGTGAGGACACCGTCGACGCCGCGCTGCGCGAGGTTCTGGAGGAGACCGGCATCGCGGTGGATCGGAATTGCGTGGTCCCGGCCGCGACCGGCGGAGGACCCGCGGTCTGGTCCCAGGAGCTGACCTACCTCTGGCTGGGCCGCCGACGGTGGTCGCGGCAGGCGATCCACCTGGCATGTCCGCCGGTGACACCGGAGCCGGTCGCGGAACTGCGCTACACGCCCGAGGAGCAGGCGACGTTCCTGGTCGCGGAGTGGGTGCCGGTCGCGGAGATCCGCCGGTTACCGCGCACGTTCCCGGACGGCCTGGCGGACCTGCTGCCTCGGTTGCGCGCCGGCGAGGTGCTCGACGCCGGGTTCGCGGTGTGGTGCTGAGCCGCCACGCGCGCGGCGTCAGCCGTCGAGCCGGGTGAAGCTGAGCAGCGACGTCGCGACGCAGAGGACCAGCATGCCGGTCGCGTTGAGGAAGAGGTTCCGGCCGAAATCCTCGGCGCGGACGTGCATGGCGATCGCGGTCACGAAGTACGCGACCAGAGCCAGGCTGACGAGCAGCGCGACGTACGGGACCCAGATTCCGAGGATCAGCCCACCCGCCGCGGCGAGCTTCAGCACCGGCATCACCCGCCAGAACCGGCGAGGCCATCCGACGGCGTCGAAGCACTCGGCCACGAATTGCACCGGCCGAGCGCAGAGCAGTCCGTCACCGAATTGAATGATCGCGAGCACGACGACCGGCCAGACCGGGGCGGGCAGCGAAGCCAAGGTGACCATGCCAGGACCATACCATACGGTATGGTATGCCGAGCGGAGGTTCGAGGAGACCATGGCCATCACACGGGACGACTGGATCGAGCGCGGCCTCGCGGTGCTGGCGCAGGACGGGCTTCCGGGCGTCCGGATCGACCGGGTCGCCGGCCAGCTCGGCGTGAGCAAGGGCTCGTTCCACCATCACTTCAACGGTGCGTCCGGGTACCGGCAGGCGCTGGCGCAGCGGTACGAGGAGCGTGTGCTGGCCGAACTCCACCGGGTGGCGGAATCGGCTCAGGGGCTCGGACTCGGCCTGTTCGACCGGCTCCTGGAGGCGCTCGACGACCTCTACGACGCTCGCCTGGAGACCGCGATGCGGGCCTGGGCGATGCACGACGCTGTCGCCCATGAGGTGATGACCAGGGTCGACGACGCCCGGATGCGGGTGCTCCAGGATGCATGGCGTGCGGTGCTCTCCGGCGACGACGCGGCGCGCATCGCCGCCCTGGTGCCGCACCTGATCGTCGTCGGTGCGAGCGCCGCCGCGCTCCCCACGGCGGACCTGCGGTCGGTGCTGGAACTCCTGGCGGGCCTCGCCCCGACCGTCCCGCGGGTTCTGGACGGCGAGCGGCCGGGTTCGGTCGGGCCCGCGTAGCGGTTCGTCTCCGGACGGCGGGGTGCCGGTGCGGCGCGCCGGGATGCGGTTCCGGTGATCCACGGCGCCGGGCCCGGCGGGATCCGGGTAGCGGATAGGCTCGTGTCCCGATGGACGAAGCGATGGCGCGACGCGCCGCTCGAATTCTGGTGATCGACAGCGATCGGGTGTTGCTGTTCTGCTGCACCAGCGCACACCGACCGGAAGACGGCCCGTGGTGGATCACCCCCGGCGGCGGTCTGGAGGGTGCCGAGGATGCTCGTTCGGGTGCGGTCCGCGAGCTCGCCGAGGAGACCGGCCTCGTCGTCGGCGAGGAAGAGCTCACCGGCCCGGTCTTCGAGGAGGAGATCGAGTACCGGACCTGGAGCGGCACCCAGCGCCAGCGGCAGCAGTACTTCGTGCTCCAGCGTGCCGCGTTCGAGATCGACCGCCGCGCTCAGACCGACTGGGAACGGCGGTTCATCGGCGAGGCCCGCTGGTGGACCAGCGCGGAACTGCGCGCGGCCACCGAAACCGTCTACCCTCCGAACCTTGCCGACCTGATCGACCAGCTGACGTCCCTCGCGAAGGAGGCCTGACGTGCTCGTCCCCCCACGCGCCGTGGTCCGCCGCGACGGTGGTCTGTACGCCCTCGAACGGACGCTGCGCCGACGGGGGTTCGCCCGCGTTGCCGGCGCCGACGAGGCCGGACGTGGAGCGTGCGCCGGGCCGCTCGTCGTCGCGGCGGCGATCCTCCCGGCCGGGTCGCGGGGCGAGGTGCCCGGGCTGGCCGACTCCAAGTTGCTGACCGCCGCCGCCCGCGAGCGCGTCTACGGCGAGGTGGTCAAGCGGGCCGAGGCGTGGTCGGTGGTGGTGGTCCCGGCGGCCGAGATCGATGCCCGGGGCCTGCACCGGAGCAACATCGACGCGATGCGCCGGGCGCTCGAGCAGTTGACGGTCCGGCCGGACTACATGCTCACCGACGGCTTCCGGGTCGCCGGGCTCGGGCTGCCCGGGTTGGCCGTCTGGAAGGGTGATCGGGTTGCGGCGTGCATCGCGGCGGCGTCGGTTTTGGCGAAGGTCACCAGGGACCGGATCATGACGACCCTGCACGAAACCTACCCGTGCTATGACTTCGCCCAGCACAAGGGATACGTGACCGCAGCGCACACCGACGCCTTGGCTATCCACGGTCCGTGCCCGGAACACCGCAAGTCGTACGCGAACGTCGCGGCGGCGGGTTCCGGTCGGATGTCGGCCGGGTCCGGGGCTGGCGCGCTCGTGCCAGTGGCGGTGAGCCACAATGGTCTGGTGGAGGACGAGGTATGAGCGCTGAGGATCTCGAGAAGTACGAGACCGAGATGGAGCTGCAGCTCTATCGCGAGTACCGCGACATCGTCCGCCAGTTCTCGTACGTCGTGGAGACGGAGCGCCGGTTCTACCTGGCCAACTCGGTCGACCTGCAGGTGCGCAACGCGGATGGCGAGGTGTACTTCGAGGTCGCGATGTCGGACGCCTGGGTCTGGGACATGTACCGGCCGGCGCGATTCGTGAAGAACGTTCGCGTTGTGACGTTCAAAGACGTCAACGTCGAGGAGCTCGACAAGCCCGACATCTCGCTGCCGGGGAGTGGCACGTTCCCCTCCTGAGACAGTTCGCGCCGGCTCGGTTGCGACGGCGTCCGGCCGGGTAGGTCAGGCGGGGTACCCGAGCGAGGAGGCGTCGATGGCCGAGGCCCACGAGCACACCAACACCGAACGCCAGGCACCGGACGAGACCCCGGACCGCAACCCGGTCGCCGACCCGATGGACCCGGCCGCGCGGGTGCGTGCGGGTGGATTGCCGCCGACGATGCCCGAGGAGGCACGGACCGGGTACGCCGACGCGCCCACGCCGGAGGACTACCCGGTGGGCAGCGACCCCGACCTGGCGGAGAAGGCCGGTGGCGTGCCGGCCGGCACCGCACCCGAAGTGACCACCGCACCCGGGACGTCGGAGTCGATGCGTCCGGTCGAGGGCGTGCACACGCCGGACGTCGGCCCCGGGGGACGGGACATCGACACCGCCAGCCGTCCGCTCACCCAGCGCCCGGAGGCCGCGCGCTGATCCGCTGCCTCAGTCGGCGGGCATCTCCAGCGGGGTCGCCAGATCCGCGTGCGCGTAGGTCGCGAACGATTCGTAGAGCTCCTCGAACTTGAGCAGGGCGGCGACGAACTCCTGCTCGCGGTCGGCGTCCCGGGGTGCCCGGGACAGCCGGGCGGCGTAGTAGTTGACGGTCGGCACGTGCATCATCAGGTCCGAGAGGCGCCGGGAAGCCTCCGGGCCCCCGTGCGCCGAGACAGCGGCGAGCAGCGGTGCCGACCGCTCGATGTCCGGCGGCAGGAACTCGGCGTTCTCGCCCCGGCCCACCTTGCCGTACTCCAGACGGGCCGCGTCGGCGTACTCCAGTGCGGCGGTGTAGGCGTCCCGCCGTTCGTCCTCCCGGGCCATCAAGACCGCCTGGCGGTGGCCTGCGGTGATCACCTCCGAGATCTGACGATGGCCCCGGCGGGCGATCCCGATCGCGGTCGCCGCGCCCAGCACTGCCACCAGCAGGCACACCCCGGCGACGGTGCCGAGTGAGACCCATTCGTCCGTCATAGTCCGTAAGAGTAATAAGTCTGGTCTGGTGAGCGGTGCCTTACCACCGCGCGGCGGGCCGTGCTGTTCTCCACAGTCCTCGTAGTTGTCCCCAGCTCCGGTCCCGCGACCGGCGTGTCGACGGGGTTCCACGCCACCGTGAAGGCCACCACCAGGCATCGGGAGGCGGCACATGGGGGCAGCGAAGAACGCCGTGGGCGCGTACGGCGAGCGGGTGGCCGCACGCCATCTGCAGCAGGCCGGGCTGGTCGTCCTCGACCGCAACTGGCGCTGCGCCGAGGGGGAACTCGACATCGTGGCCCGGGACGGCTCCGCTCTGGTCTTCTGCGAGGTGAAGACGCGGCGCAGCGACCGGCACGGCACGCCGGCCGAGGCGGTGGTCGCCGACAAGGCGGCCCGATTACGTCGCCTGGCCTGCGAGTGGATCCGCGCCAGCGGCGTCCACCCGGAGACGATCCGGTTCGACGTGGTGAGCGTCCGGCCGCAGCGCTCCGGCCCGGCGCACGTCGAGCACCTGCGGGGAGCGTTCTGATGGTCGGCTTCGCACGTGCGTTCGCCGTGGGCTTGCACGGCGTCCACGGCCACGTGGTGGAGGTCGAGGCCCACCTGGCCCAGGGGCTGCCCGGTCTGGTGATCACCGGCCTGCCCGATCCGGCCGTGGCCCAGGCCCGCGACCGGGTCCGCGCGGCGGTGCTCAACTCCGGCCAGCGGTGGCCCGACCAGCGGATCACCGTCGGTCTCGGCCCGGCCTGGGTGCCCAAACACGGCACGAACTTCGACCTGGCCGTGGCCGCGGCGATCCTGGTGGCGTCCGGGGCGGCTCCCGCGGTGGCCCTGGACGGTCTGGCCCTGCTCGGCGAGCTCGGGCTCGACGGGCGGATCCGGCCGGTCCGGGGCGTGTTCCCGGCGGTCGCCGCGGGCGCCAAGGTGGGCCTGCTCCGGTACGTGGTCCCGGCAGGCAACTGGTCAGAGGCCGCGCTGGTGCCGGGCGCCGAGGTCGTCGGACGCCGGACGCTGCGGGGCGTGATCGCGCTCCTGCGGGGCGAGGAACCCTTACCGGACGACGCGGCGTCCGAGCCTCCGGCGGAGCAGGTACCGACGCCCCTCTCCGCACCCGTCGGTGACCTGGCCGACGTCGTGGGCCAGGAACTGGGACGACGCGCGGTGGAGGTCGCCGCGGCCGGTGGGCACCACCTGGCGCTCTTCGGGCCACCCGGTGCGGGGAAGACGATGCTCGCCGAGCGGCTTCCGGGCGTCTTGCCGCCGCTGGACGACGGCGCCGCGGTGGAGGTGACCGCGGTGCACTCCGTGGCAGGCACCCTTCCGGTCGGGAGCGGGCTGGTCCGCCAGGCGCCGTATCAGGCGCCCCACCACACCGCGACGGTGGCAGCGCTCGTCGGCGGTGGCTCCGGGCTGGCCCGGCCGGGCGCGATCTCGCTGGCCCACCAGGGGGTCCTGTTCCTCGACGAGAGCCCCGAGTTCTCACCCCGGGCGCTGGACGCCCTGCGGCAGCCGGTGGAGCGCGGCGAGGTGGTGCTCGCCCGGTCCGGCGGCGTGGTCCGCTACCCGGCGCGTGTCCAGCTGGTGCTCGCCGCCAACCCGTGCCCGTGCGCGACCGCGGCCGGCGACCGGGCCTGCACCTGCACGCCGACCGCCCGCCGCCGGTACCTGGGGCGGATCTCCGGCCCGCTGCTCGACCGCATCGATCTGCGGGTGTCGCTGCTGCCGGTCGCCTCCGCGGCGCTCTACGCCGGCTTCGACCGGCCGAGCCCGACCTCGGAAGTGGCCGAGCGGGTCCGGGACGCCAGAGCAGCCGCCGGGGAGCGCTGGGGACAGCTGGGCTGGACGTCGAACGCGGCCGTGCCGGGGCAGGCTCTGCGGGCCGAGTGGCGTCTACCCCGGCACGTCACTGCCGCGGTGGCCTGGGCGCTCGACGCGGGTGAGCTCTCCGCCCGGGGCTACGACCGGGTGCTGCGCATCGCCTGGACGCTCGCCGACCTGTCCGGGCGGCTGTCGCCGGACCAGGGCGACGTGAACGAGGCACTGGAGCTGCGACGCGGGCTGGTGGTGGTATGAGCGCCGACCTCGAGTGGGTGGCCACCGAGCGGCTCGCCTGGGTGGCGTTGAGCCGTCTCGTCGAGCCGGGGAAGCGGAGCATCGTCGCGGCCACGGCGGGCGGCGCCCGGGCGCTGCTGGAGGGGGTGCTGTCCGGCGCGCGGGACCGGGTCAGCCGGAGCCTGCGGACCCGGCTGGCCGGCGTCGATCCGTGGGAGCGTGCCCAGGCCGATCTGGCGGCTGCTGCGCGGGCGGGTGCGCGAGCGGTCACGCCGGTGGACGCCGAGTGGCCGACCGAAGCGTTCGCGGCCTTGGCGCCCCTGGCCGAGGCCGAGCGGATCGACGTCGCGCCACCCCCGTGCCTATGGGTGCGGGGGCCGCTCGCGCTGACCCGGGTGGTCGGGCGGACGGTCGCGATCGTCGGCGCGCGAGCGGCCACCGCCTACGGCAAGCACGTCGCGGGCGAGATCGCGTACGGGCTGGCCGAGCGCGGCTGGGTCGTGGTGTCGGGCGGCGCGTACGGCATCGACGGCGCGGCCCACCGCGGCGCGCTCGCGGGAGACGGCGTCACGGTGGCGGTGCTGGCCGGCGGCGTCGACGTGCCGTACCCGCTCGCGCACGCCGGCCTGCTCGACCGGATCGCCGAAGAAGGATTGCTGGTCAGCGAGGTGCCGATGGGGGAGTCGCCGCAGCGTCACCGGTTTCTCTCGCGGAATCGGCTGGTGGCGGCGCTCGGGGCGGGCGTCGTCGTGGTGGAGGCCGGGACCCGGTCCGGGACCAGCGTCACCGCCGAGCGCGCGCACCAGTTGGGGCGGGTGCTGATGGCCGTTCCGGGGTCGGTCACCTCCGCACTCTCGGTGGGAACCCACCGGCTGATCCGGGACTTCGGCGCGACGCTGGTCACCTGCGCCGCGGACGTGGTCGAGGAGGTCGGGCCGATCGGCGCCGCCGGGTGGGCCGTGTCCCCGGCCGACGGCGACCAGGCCGCGGGCGACCAGGCTCCGGGTGACCAAGCTTCGGGCGATCCGGCGGAGTCGGACGCAGCGGTCCCGGGCGGGCGCGGCGACCACGGGCCCGACCGGGCGGCGCTGCCGTCGTCGCTGCGGGTGGTGCTGGAGGCGGTGCCGGCCGGACGGGTGGTGACCGTAGAGGACGTGGCGCTCGCCGGGCGTCTGCCGCCGACGGAGGTTCGCCGGGCGTTGCCGGAGTTGCGGGTCCGGGGGTTCGTCCGCGCGGTGGAGGAGGGCTATCGGCTGACCGAGGCGGGCCTCGGACCGCCCACGTTCGCGCTGGACCGCCCGCGTCCCTACGCGGATCCGGAGGTGGACCCGTGGGGCATCCCGCTCCCGGAGCCCGACCCGGTGCCGCCGGAGCCGGATCCAGTGCTTCCGGAGTCGGGCCCAGTGTTCTTGGAGCCCAACGCGGTGCCGCCGGAGCCGCCTGCTTCCGGCTAGTCGAGCGTGCCTCGCGCACCTCGGCGGGGCGGCTTGCCGGTCGAGCCGGGAGCGGGCACCGTCGGGGCATGGCTCGGCCTCGAACGCGGGTAGCGGATCTGCGCGCGGCGCTCCCGCCTCCGTTCGCCGAGGCGGTCGACGCGTTCGAGGCCTACCTCGAGCACGAGCGGAGCCACCCGCCCACCACGCTCCGGGCGTACGTCGCGGACGCCGTCCTGCTGCTCGATCACGCCACCCGGGCCGGTCACGACCGCCTCGACGATCTCGACCTGTCGTTACTCCGGAGCTGGCTGGCGCGGCAACGCAGCATGGGGGCGGCTCCGCGGACGCTGGCCCGGCGCGCGGCCGCGGCGCGTGCGCTGACCGCCTGGGCCCATCGCACCGGTCGCCGCACCGATGACCCCGGGCGTGAGCTCGCCAGCCCGAAACTGCCCGCGCACCTGCCCCGTGTCCTCGATGTGCGCCAGGCCGCGGCCCTCCTCGACGGTCCACGCGCCTCCGCGGCATCCGCCCCTTCTGGTGGCGGTGCCGCCCCGGCGGGCAGCGCAGCCCCGGCGGGTAGCGCTGCCTCGGCGGGTAGCGCTGCCTCGGCGGGTAGCGCTGCCTCGGCGGGTAGCGCTGCCTCGGCGGGTAGCGCTGCCTCGGCGGGTAGCGCTGCCCCGGCGAGCGAGCCCCTGGCAGGCGGTGCGGGGCCGGTCAGCGGCGCGGCCTCGGCGGAGGGTGAGTTGGATCCGCGGACGCACGCGGTCCTGCTTCGGGACGCCGCCGTTCTGGAGCTCCTCTACGCGACCGGCGTCCGGGTCAGCGAGCTTTGCGGACTCGACGCCGACGACGTCGACCGTGAGCGCCGGCTCCTCCACGTTCTGGGCAAGGGCGGCCGGGAGCGGAGCGTTCCCTACGGCGTCCCCGCCGAGCGCGCGATCACGGCCTGGCTGGAGCGCGGCCGTCCCGTTCTCGCCACCGCCCGGAGCGGTCCGGCGCTGCTGCTCGGTGTCCGCGGGGGGCGACTCGACCCGCGCACCGCGCGGCAGATCGTGCACGACCGTCTGCGCGACGTGCCCGGAGCGCCCGACCTCGGCCCGCACGGGCTCCGCCACACCGCCGCGACCCACCTGCTCGCCGGTGGCGCCGACCTCCGGACCGTCCAGGAGCTGCTCGGCCACGCGACGCTGGCCACCACGCAGATCTACACCCACGTCACCGTCGACCGCCTCCGCAGCGCCTACCGCCAGGCCCACCCCCGCGCCTAGCCCACCGCACTTAGCCACCGTGCCCTCCGCGCCGTGCCCACCCTCCAACCGCGCCTTCGGCGCCGCGCCCCTCACCACCGCGCGCGCCACCCGCGCGCAGCCACCGTG